>JAFWRV010000071.1 GCA_017519685.1 Clostridia bacterium | reverse complement strand
AGAAGCCGTTTCCTCAACCGTCGCGATTCTTTATGAGCAGGCGCCGGAGCTTTTCGGCGGCGCTGTTCCCGCGGATGATTTTTATTATTCGGCTTCATAAATATTGAAAAAAATATTGCAATTATAATAAAAATATAATATACTTAAATTTACAAACGGCTTTTGCCGGAAAATAATTATATTTATCAGGAGGATAATTATGTCAAAGAAAATACTTGCAGTAATCTTAACACTGGTACTTGCTCTTTCATTCGCAGCCTGCGGAAGCAAGACCACAGATGAAGAAACCACAACCGATACCACAGCCGCAGAAACCGAGCCGGAAATCACCGCCGAAGCTACCGCTGATGAAGCGACAGCGTCCGACGAAACCACCGAGGCGGTAACCGAGGCGACCGCGTCCGATGAAACCACAACAGCAGCTGAAACAAGCGCTGACGAAACCACCAAGGAAGCGGCAAAAGCATCCGAAACCGATAAGGAAGAGGAAACAACTGAGGAAGCAGCGAAGGCTCCCCAGACAAAAGCGGAAATAGTTGAGTATTATAATAAGGTTATCAATGACGTTAAGCCCAAGGCAAAGAAAATCACACAGAAATACCAGAAGATTTCTCTTGCCGGCCCCACAACCCTTCCCTCAGCGCTTAACGGAATTCTCAGAATTCTCGGCGGCGCCGACAAATTCATAGGCGACCAGCTTGCAAAGAACAGCCAGGGCGAAACCGTTCTCACCGATAAGAAAGCGTTCCCCGTTGAAAACGAAACCTGGTCATCCAAGCTTACCGCTGCCGATGTCAAGAGCGCAACCTGCACCGAGAAGAACGGTGTTTATACCATCACCATCACCACAGTAGCCGACGGCAAGTCATCCACCGTTCAGCACGGTCAGGGACATGCCCCCAAAGCGTTCAATGTTGTTCTTCCCGGCGTTGTTAACGACAACATTCCCGGAGCTGCGGCAGGTATTGTCGGCACAGCTTCCATGAACTATCCTTCAAGCACAGTCAAAATCACTGTTGACGCCAAGACAGGCCACGTTCTCACAGCGGACTATGACCTTTACTGGACAATCAATTTTGATAAAGCGGGAGCAATCCTTCCGTTCCTTACCCAGTCATCCTATGTTATCGGCTGGTAATTAAAAATCCGGAGAAATAATAATGAAAAAAGAAATACTTGTTGAAACATCCGCAAGACACGTTCACGTAACTCAGGAAGCGCTTGAAACACTTTTCGGCGAGGGTTATGAGCTTACCGTCAAAAAATGGCTCTCCCAGCCGGGTCAGTTTGCGAGCAATGAAAAAGTTGCCGTTATCGGCACAAAGAGCCAGTTCCCCGCGGTTTCCATACTCGGACCGGTCCGCCCCGAATGTCAGGTTGAACTTTCACTGACAGACGCCCGTTCAATCGGCGTTGAGGCGCCCGTAAGAGAGAGCGGCGACATCGCCGGAAGCGGCGCGTGCAAACTCGTGGGCCCCAAGGGTGAGGTTGAGCTTACCGAAGGTGTTATAGCGGCTAAGAGACACATCCACGCCACTCCCGAAGACGCGGAAAAATACGGTCTTCAGGATAAGCAGATTGTCAGCGTGAAAATAGATTCAGACGGCCGTTCGCTTGTGTTTGACGATGTTGTTGTCAGAGTCAGCCCCAAGTATGCGTGGGCTATGCACATCGACACCGATGAATCAAACGCCGCGTGCGCGACACCCGGCATGATGGGTGAAATTCTCGCCTGATAATTCAATTTCAAAGGGCAGTGTTCAGGCGCTGCCCTTTTAAAATTATAAAGGAGAAAATATGGAACTTTCAGAGATCCTTGCAAGATGCGACCATACTCTGCTCAGCCCAGCGGCGACAAAGGAGCAGATAAGGGAAATCTGTGACGACGGAATCAGATACAAAACCGCGAGCGTCTGTATTCCCGCTTCTTATGTTAAATTCGCTAAGGACTATGTCGGAGACCGCCTGAAAATCTGCACCGTAATCGGCTTCCCCAACGGCTATGACACCTCCGCGGCGAAATGCTTCGAGGCGTCGGACGCGGTTGATAACGGCGCCGACGAAATAGATATGGTCATTAATATCGGCGCACTGAAGGACGGCGACAGCGACTTTGTTCTCAATGAAATCAAAGCCGTAAAAGCCGCCTGCAAAGGAAGGCTTCTCAAGGTTATAATCGAAACCTGCCTTCTGACTGAGGAAGAAAAGATTCTGATGTGCAAAATAGTTTCGGAATCGGGAGCGGACTATATCAAGACCTCAACCGGGTTTTCAACCGGAGGGGCGACCTTTGAGGATATAAAACTGTTTAAAGAAAACGTTGCTCCCGGTGTTAAAATCAAGGCGGCGGGCGGAATCTCCTCTCTTGAGGACGCTGAAAAATTCATTTCTCTCGGAGCCGACCGTCTCGGAACCAGCAGGATAGTAAAAATCGCGAAACAGCTTGAAAACGGCGGTGAATAAAATGGAATTTCTCAGAACACCTCATATAAACGTGCTGAATGATGCCGGCTTCGGAAAAACCGTTTTGATGCCGGGCGATCCTCTGCGCTCAAAGTTCATAGCGGAAAACTTCCTTGAGAACGCGGTCGCGGTCAATAATGTCCGCGGTGTCAACGGCTATACGGGTTTATACGCGGGAACGAAGGTTTCGGTTATGGCGAGCGGAATGGGAATGCCTTCAATCGGGATTTACAGTTATGAGCTGTATAAATACTTCGGAGTTCAGAATATCATCCGTATAGGTTCGGCGGGCTCAATCTCACATTCCTGCGGACTCAGGGATATTATCGCCGGAATCGGCGCCTGCACAAACTCCTCTTTTTCAAAGCAGTACGGGCTTGACGGAAACATCGCTCCGGTCTGCGACGCCGATTTGCTTTACACCGTGAGAGAGGCCGCTTCAGCCGGAAACATTCCCCTGAAAACAGGACTGTTCTATTCATCGGACACATTTTACGATGACACGCATACATCGACAGACTGGGCGAAGATGGGCTGTCTTGCTGTTGAAATGGAGGCAGCGGCGCTCTATATGACGGCGATGCGTCTCGGAATGAGGGCTCTTGCAGTCTGTACCGTTTCGGATTTATGCTATGAACCCTTTGACTCGCTTGACGCCGACGCGAGGCAGAATTCTTTCACTCAGATGATGAAACTTGCTCTCGACACAGCGGTCAGGCTTGAAAAGCTTCCGCGTCTTGAGCCGAGGGACTGATTATGGAAAACAGAGAACTTGTAAAAGCCGCTTTTGAAGCGATGAAATATGCCTATTCTCCCTATTCCGGCTTTAAAGTCGGTGCGGCGCTTCTCACAAAGAGCGGCAAGGTTTACAGCGGCTGCAATATTGAAAACGCCGCGTTCGGGCCGACAAACTGCGCGGAGAGAACAGCTATATTTAAGGCAATAAGCGAGGGAGAAAAAGAATTTGTGAAGATAGCCGTGGTCGGCGGAAAAGACGGTAAGCCGTCCGATTATTTCTATCCCTGCGGAGTCTGCCGCCAGGTTATGGCGGAATTCTGCGGCGGAGATTTTGAAATCATCACCGCGATTTCGGAGGATGATTATGTTTCTGAAACACTCGCCGGAATGCTTCCGAGGTCGTTTTCTCCCGAAAAACTCGTGTAAGCTTTAAGTCATATATATTAAATAAAGAATAAATGTAAAGAAATTAAAAATTTGTTTGTTTCTCTATACACATTTTTAAACTCTTGTGATATAATGTGCAAACAAGCTGAAAGCAGGAGTTATGTTTTAATGGCGAAAAAAGATAAATATGAAGACATATCCAGCAACAGCCGGCCGAAGGGCTTCAAGGAAGCGTGCAGCCGCAGTCTGGAGCGGATCAAAATATTTTTCATGAGAAACCGTCAGAGAAATCTGAAGGCTTTGTTAAGTGTTATCATCTGCCTCGTTCTTGTGGTTGTCGCCATGGGCGGCACATATATCCGCAAGATGCTGTCGCTTATCAATTATGATAAGGGCGATACCGGCAATCCCGACGCGACGTTTGCCGAGGAGGAAACGGAGTATGACGAGGACCTTTCGTTTGCCGAGATTTCCGATGTAGGCGCAAGCTCCATCAAGGAATGGACATTCAACTGGGCGACCAACGGCGGAGAGAAGATGTACGGCAAAAACGTCAAGAATGTTTTGCTTATCGGTGAAGACGATACCGAGGGCGCAAAGCATTCCGACTCGATGATAGTCGCTTCCGTCAACACAAAAGAAAAGAAAATCACGCTCGTTTCCCTGATGCGTGACTCTTATACATATATGAATATAAACGGTGACATCAGATATGATAAGATAAACACCGCTTATGCCTGGGGCGGCGCAAGCACCCTGATGAAGACAATTTCGGATGACCTCAAGATTGAAATCGATCACTATATTTCAATCGGATTCGGCTCGTTCAAAAAGGTTATTGACAAAATGGGCGGCATTTCCGTTCCGATAACGGAAAAAGAAGCGAGATATATGAACCGCACCACCAAAGTCAAGGGATTCACCGCGGGCGACAGCGTGCTCCTTAACGGCGAGCAGGCGCTTATCTACGCCAGAATCAGAAAGCTTGACAGCGATATTGAAAGAACCAGAAGGCAGAGAAATGTTATTGCCGCCGCCGTGCGCGGAGTCAAGGCATCGTCGATTCCCGAAATCAACGAAATGATTGAAACATTCCTGCCCTATGTCACCACAGACTATAAATCATCGGAAATCCTGAGTCTCGGAACGCAGGCGCTGCGTGAAAACTGGATGAATTTCGATATAGTCGGTCTGGTTGAGCCGAATGAGAACAACGGAGTTGCGGTCAACAATTTCCGCACTTATTCCGCAGGCGGACTTTTTGTCTGGATTCTCGATTACGCAAAGGTTGCGAGAGAGGTTCAGCTCGCGCTTTACGGAAATTCAAACGTTCAGATTACCGATTCGCATGTTTCGCCGCTCGATATGGTGAACGGATACTCGTCCATTCCCGCCACATCGTCGGTTTATTACAACACCACTTCTTCTTATGATACGACTTCGGCTGAAGAGCCGTCAACAGAAGGCGGACACTCCTGGTTCACAACAAGAGACAGGAGCAGCTCGCAGTATTCCCGTCCGACTTTTCCCGGTATTTTTAACACAACCACGACAACCCTGCCTGACGAAAATGTTTCCGATGTAACGGAGCCGTCTGTTCCTAATACCGAGCCGACAACCGATTATGTTGAGAGCACCACTCAGGCTTATCAGGATGAAAGCGTTTCTCAGACTCTGTATTGACAAAAGACGGAAGCGGACAGGTTATTAAATATTTTCAGACAAAAAAACAGTTCCGCAGGATAATAAAAACCTGCGGAACTTTTATATTTCTTATTTGATTTTTAAAACCGGCAAATCCCGGTCAGGCGTCGGAACCCTGCCTGAGAAGATATTCATTTGCGTTGACAAGAATATTTCTGTCATTGGCAAAGCGGAGGGTTTCCATCGCTTTTTCATAATTGAGCCAGAGATAATCGTCAATCTCCTCTTTCTGTATTACGGTCTGAACGTCTTTGGTTGACGCGAGGAAGATGGTGACGGTCTTTTCAACCTTGCCCTGAATGCTGTATTCGGATTTGAGCGCGAAGCGGGGCAGGATTCTGATATGGATTCCCGTTTCCTCGAGCACCTCGCGTATGGCGGTCTGCTCATTTGTTTCGCCGCGCTCGACATGACCCTTGGGGAAGCCCCAGTGCGCGGAACGCTTGTTTTTAATCAGCAGGAAACGCAGCTCTTCATTGATAATGCGGTAAACAACCGCGCCGCAGCTTTTTTCATACAGACAGTCAAGCTTGAAATCCCTGCCTTCGGTCGCGAAGGCAACGGCATCTTCTATCTGATGAACTATAAATCTTGTGCTTTTCGGCGCGACGATATAGACCGGATTTTCTTCATCCGAAAATCTGAGGACGGCGATAACCTTGCCGTCAAATGTTCTCACGGGGTGTGTAATCCCCATAATAAATGCTCCGTAAGTGACATTATCAAATCTTTTTTTACCTTCAACAGTGCCGTAATTTAAAAGATAAGTATAACCGAACTGCCTGTTTACGGAGTGGATCGGGTTCGTGACCCGTACTCTGACAAACTTGCCGAGCATGATCCCACACCTTTCGAAATGGCCATACAGCCACAGTATACAATATGAAAACATTATACTGAATATTCAGAAAAATACAATACTTTTTGTGTTTTTTTTAAAAAAATTTGAAAATCGTGCAACAAATCGGAGACTTTTTGTCACTGATATGTGAAGAAGAGGGGAGAAGGACTTGAAAGTTGATATAAACCATCTGGTATCTCTTGCCAAAAACGGCAGCGCAGATGCATTTGGGGAGTTGTATTCGTTATACAGCAAGGAGATGTACTGCTATGCATGCAGCGTTGTGGGAGATCCCGTTCTCGCTGAGGACGCCGTTTCCGAAGCCGTGCTTTCGGCTTTCAAGGAAATAGGCAGTCTGAGAAAAACGGAATCTTTCAAAGGGTGGCTGTTTAAAATACTCAACGCTGCCTGCAGAAAGCAGTATAAACAACTTAATCAGGATATACCGCTTGACGATGAAATCAGAATCGAAACGGGCGGCGCCCGCGATGAAATAGGGCAGCTTGAACTTTCGATGTCGCTAAAGGAAGCAATGAAAATTCTTTCAACGGAGGAAAAAGAAATTGTTCTTCTGAGAATCGTCAATGAATACGGCAGTAAAGATATTGCCGAGATGCTGAATATACCGGATTCAACAGTCAGGTCCAAACTCAAGCGCGCGCTTGAAAAACTGCGAAAATATATGACAGAAACGAAAGGAGGCGGATATGATGAATAAGAATATGAGCGATAACGAGATTTTTGAAATGCTTGCGGATTCTTTCAGGGAGGAAGCAAAGAAAACCGAATTGCCCGAATCACTCAGCAAGGATAATATCGTCGCGATGCTCAAGCAGTCGCAGAACAATCAGGGAAACAGTTCCGGCGGCAGTATTGTTGATTTCAATGAAGCGCTGGCTCAGGAAAAGACCGAGGTTCAGAGACTCAGAAAGCTGAATGTAAGATTCAAGACCATCATTTCCATAGCCGCCGCACTCGTTGTTTTATTCGGAATGACAGTGTCATCACTCGCAAACAACAAATCACCCGAAAAGCGCAACCCGATTGAAAAAGTTATCGTATCCGCGTCCTCCGGCATAGTCAAAGGCGTAAAGACCGTCTTCGGCGCCGGTGACAGCAGCAATGATGAAATAAACAAGGATATAGGAAAAGAGATTTCAAGCGCGGTTGTTCAGGAAAAGGAAGACAAGACAAGAGCCGTGATTCCCGAGAAAACCACCACGGTTGTTTATTCGCAGACCATACCCGTTGTCGATGAGGAACCCAAAACCGAGAAGGAAAAGTCCGTCGCCAAAGCGAAGATTTATATGAAGTCCGTTTCCGAAATCACAGGTTACGGCGAATATATTTTCAGACTCGGCAAAGCGACAGACCCCGAAAGCCATAAAGAGCATTTCGCGCTTGACATCGTCAAGGCAGGCACGGGAGAACAGAGCGAAGCGGAAATCTTCGATTTGTTCAGCATCATAAACGCAAAAGTCGAAGCGGGACCGTCATACTGCAAGCGCTTCGTATATAACTACGACAGCCATACTCTCATCACGGTGTTCGCGAATGACAAATATACATTTATGATTTATTTCGATGTTGACACAGACAGCGCGACGAAATATACCGTCAAGTCAACTTCGGTTCTTAACGGTACTTACGCCTATTCCGAATATAAGAACGGAAGACTTGCCGTTGCCGTATATACCGCAGGCACAGTCAACAATTACTCGCTCGACGGCGGCGAAACATTCCTCTCGGTCAGTAGGTCAGAGGGCGCTTACCGTGTTAATTCGTCAACATCTGAGTTCACTTTCGTCTCGGTTTCCGATATCGGAAATCTTTCGACAAACAACGCGGGCAGCGTCATCAGCGTCGGTGTAATCGGCGGACATTGTGAGAATTTCACCTTTAACGGCGAAAGACTCTTTGTTTCGGATTACTACGGTGACGAAGGATATATTTACAGTTATTATACCACAAGTTCCAGATATATCGGAGAAAGCGCGCCCGCTGACAGAAGCTTCAAGGGCAGCATAATCGGCAGCATTTATTCAAGCGATAAAACACGCGTCAGATTTATGACGGTTTCTCCCGACGGATACAGAGAATACACAGCTGACTTCTCAAAGCAGCAGCCCGAATGCACAGGCGCTCTGATTTCGGCTGACGGTGTTCTTGAAGGCAACAAGGTTGTTTTCAATAAGGAATCAACATACCTCTTCACCAACAGCGCCTGCTATCATATCGGCCGTGACGGAATTACAAAGCCCGCAGACGGAGAAGGCGGCGAGGCGGTTAAGACTCCTCAGAAGATTGACGGTCTCGGCGGAGCGAACGCCTTCTATTACATAGGCGTTCTCAACGAGAAGGTTGTGGCTGTTCCCAAAGCGCAGAACGAATCCGGCAAAATAGTGTTCAGGATGATCGGTGAAAAGGGAGAAGTCAGAAACATGGCAATTACCGGCACCGGCACTCTCAGAATCAATCCGTCAAAAGAAATTTACAGCGACGGAACGGCGTTCGTTATTCCGCTTGTTTCCGACACAAGCTCACTCTGCTGCATAGTTGATGTGTCCGGAGTTGATTTCACTCTCGGCACGGGACTTAACTGTTATGTGGCGTCCGGCAGTTACAGTGTTTATACCGGAAGCGGATATTACAACGAAAACGGAAAAGAAGCAAATTACGTTTCATAACAAGTGACAATTCATTTTTGACCTTTTTTGACCTGCGCGGCGAGGGGAAGCCGCGCGGTCCGGAGCGGGGCGCGATGGCACCGGATTCTATCCGCGCACCCCGCTTCACTATTTTTTAATTAATACTTGACAAATAGAAAAAATGTATTAAAATATAATAGATTATATATAAATTGAAAGGAATGTTTTCAAAATGAAAAAATCAGTATCAGTTATCCTTGCTGTTATGTTTGCTCTTGCCGCGCTCTTCACGGTATCAGTCGTAGCGTTTGCAGACGATGCCAAGACACCCGTTGTTGAACCCAAGGCAGAGGAAAAGGCATCCGAAACCACAGTAGCTGCTCCCACAACAGCTGCTCCCACCACTGCAAAGCCGGCTGAGACACGCGCTCCCAGCGGAAGAGATGCTCTCACCGCAACTTCCAAAGCAACGGAAACCACAACAGCGGCAAACATCAGCGAAGCTATCAATAATCTTTCAAGCGCAATCAACAGTCTCAGCACAACTACTACCCTTCCCAACAAACCCACAGAGGACAATGCCGAGATAGTAGAAAATAATGAAACCGTTTATGAAGGTCAGGGCAGCGAATCCTCCGAGACATCAGTCAAGGTTGTTTCCACCACCAGAAAAGCAGCGGCTGTCAACAAGTATGTTCCCAACACAGGCAGCAACGCAGTTGTTCCCGCAGTTGCTCTCCTTGCTCTCGCAGCAGGCGTTGCGGCAGTTGTAAAGACCAAGAAAGAAGAAATCTGATTTAACAGTCAGGCATAACATCACCCTCATCCGCAAGGATGAGGGTTTTGCTTTTTTGCGCTCAAAAAACCGCCCGAAGCCGAATACGACCCGGACGGAATCAGAAAAGAGCTGTTCAGGATGTTTGGAGCGCAAAGTAAAACGATATTGACATCTGATAGCATTTATGCTATCATAACAGTGGAAAAGCAGGAAAGGATAATTTATGTTTAAAATCGAATTCTATGAAAATGCCAAAGGAGAATCCGAGCTCTGGGAGTT
>JAFWRV010000070.1 GCA_017519685.1 Clostridia bacterium | reverse complement strand
GATTTTTTCAAAATACTCTTTTTCCTCGTCTTTATCAAGCGTGTGATAATAAAAAGCGCCGCCCGGTTTTATAAATCCCGCCGCTTTTGTCAGTATTTCCTTGAAAAGACCGCTTTCAAGTCTTGTGCTGCCGACCATTGTTACAATATCGAAGCTGTTATCCATATCGTTAATCAGCATCACGTCGGAGTTGACTACCGTGACATCGCCGGGATTCTTTTCGTAATCAAGGCGCAGAAACAACCGGGTGCAGATTTCCTCATCGATATCTATGCTGACCAGCCTGCCGCTTTTCAGTTTGAATGAAAGGTATCTGTCCCAGCTTCCCGCGCCGATACCGATGTTGCATATATCCGTGTCTTCGCTTACTTCAAAATTTTCCTCAAAAAAGGCGGCAAGTTTATATTCAAGATATTTGCTTTTTACCGAGGTGTTCCACGGACCCGCTTCGGGGCCGTACTCCTCAGCGTAAGAAGCAAGCAGCAGTTCTTTATCCTTTTCTTCCATAATATATCCGTTGATAATCAGACCTTCAGTCCGTTCGCGATATTCACAATGAAATCCTGAACATTGGTAACAATACCTATCGACGAAAGCGAGCCTCTGTCTGTTAATTTGTTTACGGTAAATTCGGAAATGTCAACACAGTAAAAATAAATCTTTCTGACGGTTCCGTCGGGCATCACGCGGAACGAGGGCGTCATATTGCCGACGGCTATTGAGTGAAGTGTGGTTGCCATACATATAACCGTTGTGGCGCTTCTTATCTGATTGCGCATATTATCCTGCGCCTCATAAGCGTTTCCGAAAACGCAGGGCAGCGGTCCGTCATCGCGTATGGAGCCGGCAAGCACATAAGGCACGCCGTATTTTTCACAGTTGTAAATGATACCGTTACCGATATTCTCATTTTTGATAAACTCCGAAACGGAGCCGTAATATCTTACCTTGTTGATTGTGTCAAGATGATTGTAATGACCGTTCGGCTGGTTCTTCTGCGTGTAAATATTCTGCCCGAGAGCCGTCTGTAAATACGCGCCCTCAAGGTCGTGAGTGGCGAGCGCGTTGCCCGCAAGCACGGCGTGAACATAACCGCCCGCGATAATGCGCGCGAACGCGTCTCTCGCGTCGTGGTCAAAAGCGAAAGCCGGACCCATTACCCAGACTATTTTGCCGTTATCCCTTTCGTGGTTCAGAAGCTCATAAAGCTCGTCGTAATCGCGGGAAAATGAGCTTTCCCTTGAATGACCCTGCCTGAAAGCAAAGGTTTCGGATAAGCGGTCATCCTCTCTGAAGCCGTGCGCGTTGACATAGATGCCGTCCTCGCAGTTTTCCGTTCTGCCGCAGATGACAAGCTCGCCTTTTTTAAGATTGCGGAATTCCTTTACCTCGATTTTTCCGTTGTCATAAACAGGCACGCAGTCCATACGGCTTTCGGCGGCAAGCAGCCATTTTCCGCCGATTTTGAAATATTCGGGGAAGATGCTCATCGCGTGATAGTTGTCGGGCGCGACGCCGTCTTTGGGAGACGCGACGGTAAGAGCGTCGGGAGCGTTGACGAATTCTTCCTTTTCAAAATCGGGGGCAAAGTATTTTTCAAGACAGAATGACATGTTTATTCCTCCTTAAATGATGTTATATCCTCTGCATATAACATTCTTTTTAATATAATCGTTACCGGTTGCTGACAGTGACGGGCGCCGTCAGCCGTTCCATCCGATTTTTTTGTCAATTATTTTATTGCCGCTGTTATCGTATGACTCAAAATACGCTCCTTCGGGGGAGAGCGTAATTGACGAGGCGATATAAGTTTTGCCGGAGTGACCGCCGTCGATATAAGTCACTATGCCGGGGTATTTCTCAAGGTACTCCTTTTCCCAATCGGTCTGACCGTCGAGAAATCTGTTTTCGTGGGTATGACCGCTGATAACAAAACGTACCCCGTAATTATCAAGGCAGTTCCATATTCTTTCCGAGATTTCTTTTTCGGGCTCGCTTACCTGCCAGGCGTGGCTGAGAGCGATTAAAAAACTGCCCGACGGATGCGCTTTTTCAAGTTGATCCGCCATTTCCACCCTGTTGAGAGCGTAGTCGTCAAGAGAGCCGTATTCGATATGACTGTCCGGCTTGTCTTCACCGCTGTCAAGCACGATGAATGTTTAATCGGGCATCTGTTCGTTCAATTCATCAAGAAGATGAATTGTCCTGTATATTTTACCGCAGTGTTTGCACTGCCAGTCGCAGTTGTCCTTTTTCGCGCCACCGTGGAGCAGTTCCAATGTATTTCCGCAGACCGGACAGCCGGTCGGCTCATCGTTCCACAGCCGCTTGAGAAACCGGAGCGCCTCATTGCGCGAGCCCATTCCGAGTTCTTTAAGCGTTACTCTTTCGATATGACATTCCTCCTCGGGTTACGGCTGAGATTCGTTAAAAATATATAGGTAACAGTAAACTTAACTCTCTTCGGCTATCAATACGGCTCTGCACGGCGAACCGTCCGCGCCGGACAGATTCAGCGGCGCGGCGCTTAACAGATAAACTCCCTCCGGAACATCTTCCAGACGGATTCCTTCAAGCAAAACAGCACCGGCGCCCAACAGAATCAGATGCACTTCCATCGGCGCTTCTTCAGGGCCGACAGTCTGCGACTCATTCCCCAGCAGCAATATTTCCGATGCGGCAAATACTTTTGCCGCTTCCGGGGAAACCTCGGCGGCACCCTTTATCAGAATTCTCTTAGCCGCTTCGGGATTCTGTTCTTTTGCTTTTTTCAGCATTTTCGCGGCATCATCGCCTGAGACGGTTCCCTGATGTTCCGCGACAAAGGCCATTCCCAAAAATATATCGAGGGACAGCGCGTCCACCGTTTTCCCGTCTTCAAAAAAATGAAACGGCGCGTCGATATGTGTGCCGTTGTGAGCGCACATGCTGAATGCCGACAGGTTATATGAGTCACCGTTTTTGATGGAGCTGAGAACCGTTTTTTTCGGTACCGGATCACCGGGGTATATTTCACAGCTGAAAAGTTCCTGTGTAATATCGTAGATTGTCATTGCTTATTCTCCTGCATTCTTCGTTCCTGTTCTGATCAGGTCCTGTATCGCCGCGAATGTCGCCGCCGCGCATATGATAATTCCGCTGTATTTTAAATCAATAATCTTTAATGTCAGCGGAAACACAAAAAGCAGTATGCCCGTCACTTTATTCATTACTGTGTGCAAGACTACAACTTTCTTCCGCATTACATATCCGGAAATCAGGTTGATTGCTTTGATTACGGCAATCACGATAATTCAGATGATAAGCCAAACCGGTACGTGAATGGCAGGAATCAGTTTTATCATACACACAACAACCATTACAAAATCAGCCGCTGTATCGATCTTCGATCCAAACTCGCTGACAGTACCGGTTTTCCTTGCCACAGCGCCGTCAATCATATCTGAGAATCCGGCAGCTATATACAGCGCATAAAACGCAGATGATAATGCCAGACCGAACAGCAAAGCAATGCTGAGCACTATTCTGATTCCGGTTATAATATTCGCCATTTTACATCGGTGTCCCCACTTCTATAAGATTACCGTCGGAATCATAGAAACGTATTACCTTCTGTCCCCGGCTGTGTGTCATCAGTCTGTTGACGTATTTCACATCGCAGTTAAGCTTTTAGAGCATTTCCGCAAACGCTTTGTTCACGGTTTCGTCTGTTGTGCCGCATTTTTCTTTGCGGTGTTTAAGGAAGCAATCAAAAGCTTTCGGAGTTTGCTGCACTGCGAAAACATATTTGAGTATTCTTCGTCTAAAATCAATTTTGAATTATGAAATATCTCAAGCCAGTAATCGGTTTCATAACACTCTTTTAAAGCGATTTGAAATTTGTTGATAAAATCCGCTTTACTGGAAGCGTAGTTCGCCTCGTGTATATTCGCACCGATACTTGTGCCGCTTCGGAGAAGCTGATTTATGATTACAGATGCTTTTTTGCGTTCTCTGATCGTTTCGCAAAGATTGATTATGGATACTGCAAAAGATTTTGAGAGAGTTACCAATTCGTTGTCAGACATTGTAAAACCTTCTTTATGAATTGACGGCTTTGCCGTCATGATTTGGCTTCGCCATGATTTCTCCCTGCGGTCCGTGAATTGAATTGCGCCTTTATGTCCCGCAGGGCAATTCATGTTTCAAAGGAACCATTCATGGCCGCAGGCTAATTCACGCGCCGACAGGCGCAATTCATTTTCGAATCAGTTTTACAACAGATTCAAGTGTACTTTTATCAGTCAAACCAAGTTGTTTAACATATCCTCCGTTAAAATATACGGGAAACTTGAATTCGATTGATTTCAGAAATCTGCCGTCTTCTTGTTTCTGCTCAAAGATTTCAATTGATTCGATGAAAGACTGCATGAACTCTTTTTTCTCGGCATCGGTAAATGAATCATAATAGCGGTCAAAATACAGTAAATACTTGTATATGGTGTCGCTGTTGATTTTATTTTGTTGAACACTTGCCAGCCGCTTTTCTGCATTTTCGATTTGCCGGTCTATTTCATCTATATCATAATAAAACTTTTCAAGGCGGTCATTCAGATCCGAGGCTTTACGGGAATAGTTTTTATCATCCGGATCAAGATCATCAATCTGCTGAATCAAAGTTGCCTTGTTGGTTTCTTTCTTGCGCAACTGAGTGCGGAGATTCTTTATCTCGGATTCAAGATTTGTGATATCTAAATTATCGCCGATTTTTTCACCCATTGCTGCTTCAAAATCCGGATTTGAAACCATTGCCCTGACAATCTGCTCTACAGCCTGATTTACATCATCCTGATTCCAGTTTTTCTTGTAATCGCATTTTCTTCCATCCGGAAGGAAACGGGCATGTTTGCAATGATAATAAAATCTTTCATATTTATCTTTGCCGTGTTTTCTGGAAAAATTACCACTCATTCCGGCACCGCAAACAGGGCATTTTAATAAACCGGTCAGAATATGCTCATGCTCGGGATTATAGAGTTTTGGATTTGCATGTCCTGTCAGTTTACGCTTTGCCTGAGCGGCATTCCAGGTTTCTTCAGTAATTATAGCATCATGGATACCCTCATACAAGTGATAATCATCATTTTTCACTACATGGGTTTCGTTGACTTTACCCTTTATTTTTTCTGTTTTCCTGCGGCCGAAAGCAATCTTTCCGCAATACACGGGATTATCCAGAACACCTTTTACAAAGTGCACGGAGAAGTTTTCAAGTTTATTGTTCTGTCTGAGCTTTTTTCTGTAGCCTTGATTATTCATCCAGTCGGCAACGCCGCCAATGCCCATATTAGTAGTAATGAATTTATCATATATTAAACGGATTATTTCGGCCTCGTCTTCAACTAAGATAAGTTTGCCGTTAACCAAATCGTAGCCATACGGAGCAAAGCCGCCGTTCCAGCGACCTTCCCTGGCTTTTTGTCTCCTGCCTTCCATTGTTTGAACAAGAATGTTATCTCTTTCTATTTCGGCAACGGCCGATAAAACAGAAATCATCAGTTTTCCGCTGTCTTTTGAACTGTCAATGCCATCATCAACACAAATTAAGTTTACGCCGTATGATTGCATAAACTGAAGCGAGGACAAAACATCCGCTGCGTTTCTTCCGAAACGGGAGAGCTTAAATACAAGGACAAAAGCTACATTGTCCTTGCCTTCCTGAATATCGTCAAGCATTTGTTTGAAATCGGGACGCCCCTCGAGGTTCTTGCCGGATTTGCCGGCATCACAGTATTCGCCGACTATGCGGAAATCATTTCCGTATGCATATTTTGTCAATCGCTCCCTTTGGGCATCCAGACTGTAACCGTCAACCTGCATAGCAGTAGATACCCTCAGATATATATAACAGTTTGTTTGTTTCATAAAAGTCCCTTTCACTTTACATTGTAATTTGCAGTCAAACATATTATATTGTTTATATAATAAAAAGTCAAGCAGAGAATACACAATTACTTCTATATTCTCTGCCAAAATCATTATTCTGCAGTTGCTTTTTCAACATCTTGCTCCATTTCCGGCAACAGCACATCTTCTTTATATTTTTCAAGCATGCGTGCCATAAAATTAACGCAACGGTCAAAATTGGCTTTTTCTTCAAGTGAAAAAGAAGCCGGAATATAAGCATATCTGCCTTTTGAACTGCTGTCGCAATTCGAGCTGTCTTTTACTTCATAATTATTATTTCCTTCCATTTAGATTTGCTTTGAATGATTTTAAACCGCAATCATTGTCATAAGCATTTACCTCCTTTCCTCGTTATTTTTGTTCGGCGCGGTAAGCTCAGATATTCAGTTGTAAAATCATAGTGGATATTGGTTTATCACCTCATTTCTTTGTTTTGGATTTTGTCATCTTTCAAGAGAATGCGGTTTCGATTCTCTTGACATTGCCGAAT
>JAFWRV010000069.1 GCA_017519685.1 Clostridia bacterium | reverse complement strand
GCAGTACGCGGAAAATAAATTTTTCGGAAAGCCCTGCGGTCTTATGGACCAGATGGCGTGCTCGGTCGGCGGATTTGTAAAAATCGACTTTAAAGACCCCGCCTCCCCCGTCATAGATAAAATTGATTTTGACTTTGCTTCCTGCGGTCACTCGCTCTGCATTATCGACTCGGGCGCCGATCACTCGGATCTCACCGACGATTACGCGGCGGTCAGAGGCGAAATGGAAGCCGTCGCCGCGGTATTCGGAAAAACCGTGCTGCGCGATGTTGACAGGAATGAATTTGAAAACAATATTAAACTTGTCAGAGAAAAAGTCAATGACAGAGCCGTGCTGCGCGCAAAGCATTTCTTCAATGAAAACGACAGAGTTGACGCTCAGGCAGCCGCTCTCGGAAAAGGAGATTTTGAGACCTTCAAGTCGCTTATAATCGACAGCGGTTTCTCTTCATATATGTATAACCAGAATGTGTTCACGAGCAAATACCCGACCTCGCAGGCGGTTTCCGTCGTTCTTGCCATCTGCCACGATATGCTCAAAGGCAAAGGCGCATGGAGAGTTCACGGCGGCGGTTTCGCGGGCACGGTCCAGGCATTCGTACCGAATGATATGCTTGATGAATTCAAGGCGAAAATCACCGCGGTTTACGGTGAAAAATCCTGCTATATTCTGAATATCAGACCGGTCGGCGGAACACTTGTTGCGGGTGAATGAGATGGAATACGGCGCAGTAAAAAAACTGCTTTCCGAGCTGTGCGGTGTAAAGGGAACGTCGGGTCTTGAAAACGATGTTGCCGAGAAAGTGACCGGGCTGCTTTCGGAATATATGCCCTGCAAAACAGACGCGCTCGGCAATGTTACCGGGTCAAAAGGCGAAGGGCACTCAATCCTGCTTGACGCTCACCTTGACCAGATAGGGCTTGTCGTCACGGGTATAACAGACGACGGATTTTTAAAAATCGCGAAAGTCGGCGGCGCGGATATCAGAGTCCTTACCGCCGCGCGTGTGACAATTCACGGCAGGGAAAAGATACCCGGGGTCGTAACTTCGGTCCCGCCCCACCTTAAAAGCGCGAAAGATGACGGCAAAGCGCCTTCTTTTGATGAGATAACCATTGATACGGGTATGACCGCGGAGCAGGCAAAAAAGATTGTTTCCCCGGGCGACAGAATAACATTCGACGGGCCGTTTGACACTCTCATCGGAAACAGAATCGCCTCGCCGTCAATTGATGACCGCGCGGGAGTCGCGGCAATTCTCAGATGCCTTCAGCTTCTTGAAGGCAAAAAGACCTGCCGTATTGACGTGCTGTTTTCGGCTCAGGAGGAAACAGGCGGAAGCGGAGCGAAAACCGGCGCTTTCAATTCACAGGCAGACGAGGCAATCGCCTGCGATGTCAGTTTCGCAAGCGCGCCCGATGTTTCCAAGGAAAAATACGCCTCACTCGGTGAAGGAACGCTCATCGGCTACGCGCCCTCCCTCGATTACGAAATGAGCAGACGTCTTTCCCGTTTGGCAAAGGAAAAAGACATTCCCGCAGTTCCCGAGGTTATGGGCGGCAAGACGGGTACCGACGGCGATGACATTCAAGTCGCCGGCAGAGGAATACCTTCCGCGCTGCTCTCAATTCCGATAAGAAACATGCATACCGCCGTTGAGGTTGTTGACCTTGCCGATATTGAAAGCACGGCGCGTCTGATGGCGGAATATATTCTCGAAAGGAGCAGTGAAAATGCTTGAGACATTAAAAGAACTCTGCTCCCTGCCCGGGATATCGGGAAGAGAAAAAGCAATACGCGAATACATTATTTCAAAAATAGAGGGTTACGCCGAATATTCGGTTGACCCGCTCGGAAACCTTATAGTTTTCAAAAAGGGAAAATTCCCCGCCAAAAACAAGGTAATGCTCGATGCCCATATGGATGAGGTAGGACTCATCGTCACGGGTATCACGTCCGGAGGTTTCGTTAAATTCGCGAAAGTCGGCGGTATTGACACAAAAGTCATTATCGGCAGAAGTGTCAGAATCGGTGACGGAAACATCCCCGGCGTGCTCGGAATAAAGCCGGTACATCTGACAAAGAAAGATGAGGAGGCGGATATCCCGAAGGATGACGACCTCTATATAGATATCGGCGCAAAAGACCGTGACGAGGCGTTGCTTTACGTCTGCCCGGGTGACGAAATCCATTTTGAAAACGACTTTTGCGAATTCGGCGACGGATTCATCAGATCAAAAGCCATTGACGACAGAGCGGGATGCGCAATCCTGATTGACATCATCCGCTCGGAAACGGAATATGACTGCTGGTTCAGTTTCAGCGTTCAGGAGGAAATCGGTCTCAGAGGCGCAGGTGCAAGCGCTTTCACCGTCAATCCCGATTACGCGGTGGTCGCGGAAACAACTACCGCCGCAGATCTCGACGGGGTCAAGGGCGATGACAGAGTCTGTGTCGCCGGAGGCGGCGCGACGGTTTCGTTTATGGACAGAAGCACCGTATATAACCGCGAACTTTATAAGTTTGCTCTTGAAACGGCGAAAAAAAACGGCATCAAGGTTCAGACCAAGACCAGGGTCGCGGGCGGAAACAATGCCGGTTCAATCCATAAATCCCGCGGCGGAGTTAAAGTTATAACCGTTTCAGTACCATGCAGATATCTTCATTCACCCGTCAGCGTGTGTAAATATGAGGACATAGTAAGCTCAAGAGATTTAATCAGGGCGCTCGCGGAGGAACTCGCCTCATGCTGAAAGCCCTTACGGATATCGGCGAACTCGGCTTCATGAAAGCGGACCCGTTTTCCGCGGTCATTTCGGCGCTTGCCGCCACCTACGGCGCGGACCGTGATTTTATCCGTTTTTATGTTCAGGATGACGCCTCGGCAATCAGTATGCTTGACGGCAATGTAAATCTTTATGTCACGGAGCGCACGGATTATGAAGAAATCACGGCGTTTCTGAACGCTGCCGGGTACCTGAGCATCCGTTCCTATGAAAGCGCCGTAAAATCGCTGAACAAAGAACCCGGCGACTGTTCATTCATTGTCAGATATCGCGGCGGCGAGGCAAACGAGCCGGACGGCTTTGTCAGCGAATATCCTCTCAGGGATATTTATTCTCTGCTGACCTCACGCGGCTTTGACACGGGTGATTACGGATATTTTGCCGCGGACGTTTTTGCAAGAGTAAATAAAAATGCCGCTTCATTCGGCGGCATAGTTTCGGAAAACAAACTCAGAAGCTGCTGCTTCCGTCTTTTTGAAGGAGAAAAGAGCATTCTGCTCGGAGCGGTGGCAACCGATATAAATTCATCGGGCAGAGGCTATGCCTCTTCACTCGTGCCTTATATGGCAAAGAGTGAAAAAGAGGTTTTTCTGTTCACGAGAAATGACGCGCTTCTTCCGTTTTATGAAAACTGCGGTTTTGAAAAATACGGAAAATACGCTGTTTCATACCGTTGAAAGCAAGGAGGTACATTATGGTATATCTTTACATTTCATCTGCGGCGACAATCGTTTTTGCCTTTCTTTGCATCCTCTTCAGGTCAAAGAACAAATCCTTTGAGGGAATGATATTCAAGTTTATGGCAAGCTTCGGATTCATCTCCACGTCAATCATCGGCAATTATCTTAACGGAAGTTCATCGCTCAGATATTTCAGCCTGATTGCGATTGCGCTTATGTTTGGTCTTTACGGCGATGTTTTCCTCGGAATAAAGGAAATCGCTCCGTCTTTCAGAAAGAAACTGATGCCGATAGGTACCGGATTTTTCCTGATAGGTCATATCGTTTATCTGCTTGCTTTTCACGGAATCGTACGTCTTCTGTGGCCGACAGTCCTTTCCTTCCCCGTCGGTATAATCATTGCCGTACTTATTATCAAATTGGGCAAGCTCAAATTCGATCCCGCCTTTGCAGTTATTCTCTGCGCGTATTACGGACTGCTTGTCTGGAAAATCGCCGCGTCCGCCTATCTGGTATATAAGGATCCTTCATCGGCAAATACGCCGAGGATCTTGCGCGTTTCGCGGCCGAGCTTGACTTCCTCGGACGTGTAGCCGGGCATGTCCTTGGATTCGCTGCCGATCTGCGCGACCACGTTGAACGCGATCTGC
>JAFWRV010000068.1 GCA_017519685.1 Clostridia bacterium | reverse complement strand
TTCATCAATGAACTTTTCGGCAAGCTCAGCTGTGTTGATTCTTGCCATTGATTCGGGTCTTTTGTTGTTATCCATATATCTGCCTCCCAATATTTTTTACAAATAAATATTATCACCGGAGAAGCATTTTTTCAATAAAAAGCTTCCGTATATTTTTACAAACTTAAAGATTGATTGTGCTGTCGGTTTCGTTATATTGAGCAATCAGGGGCTTAAGTTCCTCAACATATCTTTCAACCTGCACGTCGCATCTTCCGGTATAGTTTGAGGGATCGAGCGCCGATTTCATTTCTTCGACGGTCATATTGAACTTTCCGCTTGCCGCGAGGTCCGCGAGAAGGTCAAACGGCTCGCCGTTTTTCATTTTTTCCGTCGCTTTCATTGAGCAGGAGCGGATGACCTCGTGAAGTTCCTGTCTGTTGCCGCCGTGCTTTACGCCTTCCATAAGGATGTTTTCGGTAGCGATGAAGGGAAGATAATCGTTAACCGCTTTTTCAACGATTTTTTCGTTGACATGGATTCCGTTTGTGACGTTTCTCGCAAGACGGAGAATAGCGTCGGCGCAAAGGAATCCTTCGGGCATTGAAATCCTGCGGTTCGCGGAGTCATCAAGAGTCCTTTCAAGCCACTGAACGCTCGCTGTCATCGGAGCGTTTGCGGCGTCAGCCATAAGATAACGGGCAAGAGAGCAGATTCTCTCGCTTCTCATCGGGTTTCTCTTATACGCCATTGCCGATGAACCTATCTGACTCTTTTCAAACGGTTCCTCAACCTGACGGTCGTGCTGAAGCAGACGGATGTCGTTTGCCATTCTGTAACAGCTCTGAGCGACGGATGACAGGCAGTTGAGAATCCTGCTGTCGAGTTTTCTCGGATAAGTCTGTCCGCATACAGCGAAGCATTTTTCAAATCCGAATTCTTCGCAAATCATCCTGTTCATTTCATCAATCTTTTTGCCGTCGCCTTCAAACAGCTCAACGAAGCTTGCCTCTGTGCCCGTGGTGCCTCTGCATCCGAGCAGTTTCATTGATGAAAGAACCGAGTCTATTTCTTCAATATCCGCGGCAAAATCCTGCATCCAGAGAGAAGCTCTTTTGCCGACGGTTACAAGCTGAGCGGGCTGATAATGGGTATAGCCGAGAGTCGGCATTGCTTTATATTCGGAAGCGAACTGAGCGAGGTTTTTGATAACTCCGATTACTCCGTTGCGAATGAAACGGAGAGCGTCACGGTAAATGATGATATCGGCGTTGTCGGTGACATAGCAGCTTGTCGCCCCGAGGTGAATGATGCCTGCCGCCGAGGGCGCGACTATACCGTAAGTATATACGTGCGCCATAACGTCGTGGCGTACCTTGCTTTCACGCTCTTTCGCGCACTCGAAATCAATGTTTGTGACATTGTCCTCAAGCTCTTTTATCTGCTCTGCAGTAATCGGAAGTCCGAGTTTGCTTTCCGCTCTCGCGAGAGCAATCCAGAGCCGTCTCCAGGTTTCGATTCTTTTCTCGGCTGAGAAAAGTTTCAGCATATATTCCGAAGCGTAGCGGGATGAAAGAGGGGACTCGTATTTATCTGTCATTGTTTTTGCTCCTTATCTGATTATGATGCTGTCTCTTTCGGGACCGACGGAAACATAACCGATATGGCAGCCGATCTCTTTTTCGACAAATTCAACGTATTTCTGCGCGTTTACCGGAAGCTTGTCCCAATCTGTGATTTTGGAAATATCTGTTTCCCAGCCGTCCATATACTCAATAACCGGCTCGGCATCGGGGAG
>JAFWRV010000067.1 GCA_017519685.1 Clostridia bacterium | reverse complement strand
GTTTACAATTTCCTCGGAGAAGACAACGGAGGCGCTGTTTACAAGGTTGAAAACCCGGCGTTCAATCAGTTGACAACCGCCGCCTGATTATGATAAAATAACATATAATATATAATCGGACACTCAACCGACACTCTGCGAGGAGGATCAAAAATGAAAAAAACAATAACGAAGGTTATTTCCGTTATTCTTTGCGCGGTTATGCTTGCAGGCACTTCCGCGCTTTTCGGCTTTGTAAGCGCTGAGGAATACTTTGAAAACAGCCGCTTTCATGTCAAGTCCAAAGCTGAATTGACTGCGATGTATAACAATAAAGAAAAATTCGTTCTTTACTGTTTCAGAAAAACCTGCGGCAATTCGCAGTATATCTGGACAAACGTCGTCACGGAATGGTGTGACACTTACGGAAAAGACATTTACGGTACCGATGTTGATTCAATCGGTATCCCGAATTTTGTCTGGAATGCCTGTGAGGGAGAGTCGTTAAATCTTCCCGTAATCGCGTTTGTTGACGGAGATGATGTTACCGTATTTACCAATACAAGCGGCAACACGCAGCTCAGGTCACAGATTGAGGAAAAGTTTTTTGATTTTTACAAAATTGCTCCACTGGAGAAAGAGAATATTACTTACAGATATAAAGTAACTTTTCATCAGACCGAAGCCCGGACAATGCTGACCGCGGTCAATACGCTCCGCCTTCCCGAAAACGCGTGGTTATGGAATGAAACCGACACTGAACAGGTTTTTAATCGCAACCTTCAGCCGCTGGTTTATGACTATGACCTTGAAAGAATAGCGATGCAGAGAGCCGCGGAAACAGTGGCAAGATGGAAGCATCAAAGGCCGAACGGTGAAACTCCTTGGTCGGCATATAATGTTTACGGAACCTGCTCGGAGAATATTGCCTACGGTCAAAAAACCGCCGCTGAGGTTGAAAACGGATGGGAAGAAGCGAATGAACCCTATGAAGGACAGGGACACAGAAGAAATCTTCTCGGTGAGAATTTCAGGGCAATCGGTATCGCCTGCGCGGAATTCAACGGCAAGAGATTCTGGGTTCAGGAATTCAGGGATATCGTAGTTGACAGCGCTGAAACGCCCGCGAATGATTCGCTGACTGAAGTTTCCGTTGAGATTGCAAAGGAATTTATAGAATCAAAGACCTTGGACAGCAGCGGAGACAGAGCGCTGACCTTAAATGCGGGAAGCTCGGTAAACCTTCCGGCTTTGAATTACAAAATAAAAATGAACACAGACCCGTGCTATGAAATTCCGGCGGCGTACGATCCTAAATGGACCTGCGCGAATACTTCAATCGCGACCGTATCGGGCAACAAAATTACCGGCGTTTCCGCAGGTGAAACCTATATTTCCGCAAACACCGACGAAGGAGAAATAATTTACACTGTCAAGGTAAATGCGGCGACGGTTGATCCCGGGCATGTTCATGAATTTGATACAAATGAGATTATACAGAAACCGACCTGCACCGAGGAAGGAATCATTCAATATACCTGCTCGTCATGCGGCTATGTTACCACAAGCAAGTTAAGCCCGTTGAATCCCGCGGGTCACAGCTTCACACGCTATGTTGACAACGGGGACGGCACCGAAACCGCAAAGTGCGACAGATGCGATGTAACCGACACAAGGGAAATCGGTATTCCCGTTCATGTGCATGACTGGAAGGTCATCAGAACCGCGGAACCCACCTGCACAGAAGAAGGCGTGACTTATTATACGTGCTCCTGCGGCGAAGCAAAGACGGAAACTGTTCCCGCAAAGGGTCACAGTTTCACGAATTATGTTTATAACAACGACGCAACCGAAACAGCGGACGGCACCGAAACCGCAAAATGCGACAGATGCGACGCAACCGACACAAGAGTAAAGCCGGGAACGAGACTTGAGCCCGCAGTTCCTACTGAAACCGATGTACCCGTTACGCCGACAGAACCGACTCAGACAGAGCCGATTCCTGCCGAACCTACTCCGACAGAGCCGACTCCCACAGAACCGACTCCGACTGAAGATAATGAACTTATAAAAGCAAAATCGGCGGCAAAAGCGGAGATTGACAAAGCCGTTCCCGCCGACGCATCCGAAGCGGT
>JAFWRV010000066.1 GCA_017519685.1 Clostridia bacterium | reverse complement strand
CCCTCAACCACGATGAGTCGCTCAGCAGTCTGCTTGATCCGAAAGAAAGAATATATGCAAAACTTGAAGACTACGGCTTCAGTCATCCCGATTTTTAAAGGGGACAGAGCGGCATCAAAAGTTTTACGGACCGTTTCGAACCCCGGGCTCACACTCGAGGTTCGATTTTTTTAAATTATGCAGAATTACAAGCTTGATTTCAAAAACGGAAACTTTCGTATTTTACAGTTCGCGGATATTCAGGAGCAGCACAGAATCAATCCCAATACGGTGAATCTGATGAACGCCTGCCTTGACTCCGTGAAGCCGGATCTGGTCGTGCTCTCGGGCGACCAGATAAAGGGCTACGCCCTTGACCTCAAAGGCAGACACGGTAAACAGCGCGCCGTTACGCTGATAAGAAGAATCTGCAATCCGATGATTGAAAGAGGCATCCCGTTCACGGCAACCTTCGGAAATCACGACAGCGAATGCGGCATCAGCAACGCGGAACAGTTTGAGATTTATAAACAGCTGCCCGGCTTTGTGTGGGACACGGGACCGGGCGAAGGCGATGAAGGCACATTCTGCCTCGAAATCGGAGAGTCATTTCTGATTTATCTTTTTGATTCTCACGCAAAAGACGGCAAAGGCGGTTTCGGCGCCGTGCATCCGAATCAGATTGAATGGTATAAATCGGTCAGGGATAAATATGAGTCAATGCGCGGCGAGGTTGTGCCCTCTCTCGCATTTCAGCACATCCCGACTCCGGAATTCTTTGAGGTAATCAAAAAAACGCATCCGTTCAGCTCAAAAAGCATAAGGGCGTACGGCGACCACAAAAACCAGTGGTATGAACTCGACCCGTTCAACAGCGGACTGCGTGATTTTATGGGAGAAGCTCCCGCGACTTCATTTGTCAACAACGGTGAAATAGAAGCGTTTCTCGAAAAAAAGGATGTCAAAGCGCTGTTTGTCGGTCACGACCATAATAACAGTTTTACCGCCGCATACGGCGATATCATGCTCTGCTTCACGCAGGGCTGCAGTTTCAGCGCGTATGGTCCCGGGCTCAACAGGGGCGCGCGTTATATTGACCTGAAACCCAACGGGCAGTTTACCACAAGAACAGTCACCTACCGCGAGCTGCTCGGAACGCAAGTCGAAAAGAAACTCACCTACGCTCTCTATGAAATATCGCCGATAAGCATCGCAGGCACCGTGACCGCTCTGCGTGAAAGCGCGATTGTGCTCGGCATCGCCGGCTCCGCGGCGGCGATATACAAAGCGATAAAGAAGAAATAACCGAAGGAGTAACAAATGGGAAAAATAGTCGGACTCGGCGGCGGAAGATTTGATAACGGAGAAATGCTGAATGTCGCTCAGCTGATTGTTTCGCTTGCCGGCAAAGAAAATCCCGTGCTGACCTTTTTGCCGACCGCGAGTTTTGACCGGGTGTCCGAAGACGACCCGGTGCTTGCCGCTTTTTCAGAATGCGGCTGCCGCGCAAGAAACCTTCTGCTGACCGACACGTCGCTGACAGCCGGGGATATTGAAGAAACAATAATGAGCTCCGATATAATTTACGCGGACGGCGGAAATCTGCGCTTTCTAATGGATACCCTGCGTAAAACCGGTGCGGATAAATACCTTATAAAAGCGTTTGAAAAAGGCATTGTACTTTCCGGATTCAGCTCCGGTATGATGTGCTGGTTTTCTGAAGGATATGACGACTGTGACGACGGGAAGTTTGTATTTATCGACTGTCTCGGCCTTCTCCCCTATTCCTCCTGCCCCCACTTTGAAAGCGGAGAATGGACAAAATACGAGGAGAAAATCAAAGGAAGACACTATT
>JAFWRV010000065.1 GCA_017519685.1 Clostridia bacterium | reverse complement strand
CAGGAAACAGAGTCGCCGCGGAAACGCCGAGTTTAATGCCCGCGTCCCTGAATTTTCCGCTGAGTTCTGAAAAATGGTCATACTCGTCATCCTCTTTTGAAAACGCCTTGATGATGCGCTGACCGTTGATATTGTCGCTGACAAGAGAATTTGTCTTTGCGCGTGATACCCATACCCTGTGATGCATCCGTCGGAATATCCTGTCGCCCGTGACAAGCGTCACAAACAGCAGGGGAAGCGCGAGAAGAATGGAAAGCGAAAGTCTCACGCTCATTGAAAACATAATGGCGACAACGCCGATGAGCGTTACCGAGCTTATAATGAGGCGCGGCACTCCTTCAAGGAAGAACCAGTAAACATTTTCAGCGTCTCTTGAAACCCTGTCCATAAGCGAGCCCGTCTGCCTTGAGGAATAGAATCCCACCGACAGGCGCTGCATCGCCTCAAATATCCTGAGCTTGATGTCATAGGTTACTCTCGGCGTGATTGAAGCGGTCAGATAGTCCTGCGCGACATTGAGCAGGGTGCTGAGAAGACGGAGCCCGAAAACCGAAAGCACGAGGGTCGTGAGCGCCTTGAGCATCTCCGCGGCGGGCGCTCCCGAAGGATTCGCGAGAATGTTATCATAAAGGGCGCGTGTACTGACCTGGGGAACAAAAATGGTGGAGGCGGACTGGATTACCATCATAAAGATGATTGCCGAAACCTGCGGAAGATAGCCGCCGAAGAATTTTATGAGTCTTACCGCAGTGCCCTTGTTTTTTTCGTGCGCGCGGCAGAATTCCTTATCCGGAGGGCAGGGGGCTCCGCATTTTTTGCAGGTGCCTCCCGAATGCTCATCCTCGGACGGAAGTTCGGGAGTTCCGGTTTCCCTGTATGAATTATATGCCCTGACGAGATTGTCAAATCCGCCGATTCTGCCGAGTGAGAAATAAATCAGCGGCATCTGTTCGCCGTTTTTGGACATAATAAGACGCCCCGTGGAGGAATAGCGCTCAATTTCGAGCTTGTCAATATCCTCCGCAGGTATCGAGTTTATTTCTTTTATATTGTAAACCGGCTCATGAACGGTCTGACCGCGCATGCGGGCGCGTTCATTGGTCTGAAAACCGGTGATGATATAAAGACCCTTGCTGTCAAAGAAAAGCCAGCAGTCGCAGTATGCGGAACCGCGGTCCATATCCCCGGGGCATGAGTAAATCAGATCCTTGGTTGAAAGACCTTCTTTTTCCACTGCTTCACTTACATAGCCGGGAAGTTGTCCGCCGTGAATTTTATTCGGTTTTTCCGCACTTTTAACTTTCATACTGCCTCATAAAACCGTTCTGGTGTAAAGTCCTCTTGTGAATTCTCCGTCAACCGCCTGACCCTGTCTGTATTTTTCAATGATATCAAGACATTCAGCCGGGGATTCGACGGTGAAATATAACAGGTCAAAATCGACGGACCTGATTTCATTCAGCCTGTCTGTCATACAAACGGGCCGTGAATTGAGAATCTGACTGCAGCCGTATTTGCATCTGACGGGAAAATGTATTCCCATGCGGTCAACGAGCTCGCCGGTCCTGCCGCATTCGTCGCAGGTAAGTTTGTTTTTTACCGGGCAGTTTCTCGTAACCATAAGGGGAATTCTGCCGTAAACGAGAACGCCTCTCGGAACATCTCCGCCCGCGGCTGAGATTGACTGAAGGTCGCATTCGCAGGAAAGCAGGCAGTCAACGGCGCCTCTTTCCTCAAAATATCCGAGCGAAACCGAATTGCATATATTGGTCCCGAAACCCGCCGCAAACGGCATACCCGCCTTTTCGGCTATTCCGATACCGTCAATGCCGTCGGCAACAGCGAGCTTAACGCCGGCTCCGGCAAGAGCTTTAAGACGCTCAATATAATGCTCTCCCCGGGAAAACACATTGACCGGGATTTCCGCCGCGACTTCGGTAACGGCGGAGAGCTTTGCCGCGGTTTCAACAGGGGTGTCTAGGGGTATTATTACTCTGTCCGCCGCCGGGAGACTGCCGGGTATTTTATCCGCGTCAAGAAAGCGGAGATAAAGCTTTCTGCTTTTCGCGATATGGCGGCTTATATTATGTGAATAACCGTTTATTTGATACGGTTCTTTTTTTGCTGCTTCATTTTCAAGCGAGGAAAGCGCGTCTCTCCTGAGCCGGTTCAATGCCGAAGCGGAAAGGAACAGACCTTTTTTCGCGGTGCAATTGATTTCCTCGGCGAAAAACTGCGTTCCGCCGCATTTTGAAAGACGGGCCTTTGCCTCTTCGGCGGTCAGTTCTTTATTTACAGACGGCTCGGGAGGATTTTCCGACACGGCGTTTGCCGTGAATCCCGCGCCTGTCACGCTGAGTGACGCCGGTTTGCCGGATGAAAGCGTGAAATCCATTTTAACGCCGATAAGCGGTTTTTCACCGTCATAAAGGCGGGAAAGAAATCCGAGTGATTCCGAAGAAGCGGCGACATCGTCTATTGTCCTGATGCCGAACATATTTTTACCGGTATTCCCGGTGAAATATCCGTCTGTGAAGCCCGAACGCGAAAAAACGTTTGCCAGCGCGTCGGTTATCACGGGGTCTTTTTTGCCGGAAACAGCGTTTTTACAGGCGGTAACAGCCGCCGCAACATATTCCGGCCTTTTCATTCTGCCCTCGATTTTAAGGGAATTGATTCCGGCGTCCGCAAGAGCGGAGATTCTGTCAATCAGTGATAAATCTTTAAGACTCAGGTTGTTGCCGCCCTTCGCGTTAATGCCGAACGGAAGACGGCACGGCTGGGCGCACAGACCTCTGTTGCCGCTTCTGCCGCCGAAAACCGAGCTCATCAGACATTGACCCGATATGCACATACACAGCGCGCCGTGGACAAAATATTCAAGCTCCATGTCCGTGTTCGCTCTTATGTGCCTGATTTCGCTTTCGCTGAGTTCCCGGGGAAGAACCGCTCTGACGAAGCCGAGCTTTTCAAGCTCCTCAAGCCCGTATATGCTCTGCACGCTCATCTGGGTTGAAGCGTGCATCGGAATGCCCGGACAGATTTCTTTTATTATTTTTGCCGTCGCCAAGTCCTGGATAATCAATCCGTCGGCTCCGGCGCGGCAGATGTCCTCCGCCTCTTTAGCGAGAGAGGATATCTCTCTGTCAAAAACAAGAGTGTTAAGAGTCACATAAACTTTAACAAGCCGTTTGTGGCAGTAATCTATCGCCTGCTCGAGTTCATCGTCTGAAAAATTATCCGCGGAGCGCCTCGCGTTGAACGCCTTGCCGCCGAGATAAACGGCGTCTGCTCCGCATCTTACCGCCGCTGTGAGCGTTTCATAACTTCCCGCCGGCGCGAGTATTTCGGGAGCCATTACTTTTTATTCCTGTATTTTTCGAGTTCGGAGTTCAGGCGCTCGACTTCCCGTCTCGCAATCTCCGCCTCGGACCTTGATTTTGCCGCGTCCTCAAGATAATCCCTTATCTGGGTTCTGAGATTCTCACAGGTCATTTCGCTCTTCTTGAAATTATCCGCATAGTCAAGCGCGGTAAGAACGGCGGCCTGGGTTACCGATACTCTCGAGTTTGATTTTACGAGGTCCATAATCTTTTCGTTGAGCTCACGCGCGAGCCCGGCGGTATATTCAAGATCATTATCCGTTGAGATATTATAAGCTTCCCCCGCTATTACAAGTCTGGTCTTTTCCATTGTTTTTCACCTTTCATTGCACATAAATATACATTATAATTATGCTGTTAATAATCTGAAAAATCAATAGTTTTTTTGAAATTTTATATTTATTTTTATTTTGATTGTAAATAATCCGCGGTTATGATATAATATTGAGGTAAACTTTTTATATGGTGGTAAAAATGAAAAGATTAATCTGCTTACTGCTTATATCGGCGCTTGCCGCCGGCCTGCTCGCCGGCTGTGACCTCATACCCGAAAAGCCGGCTCTGGTTATTCTGGGTACCGATATAGACCGTGAAATATACAGCTATTATTACGACAGAGTTCAGGGCAGACCCAAGGATTACGGTTTATCCGACAATCCCGATGAGGATAAAATCAAGGATACCTCAATTGAACTCTGCAGAAAGTATCTCGCCCTTAACACAAGTTTCGTCTATCACAATCTCTCCCTCTCGTCAACCGAGAAGGTCGCGGTTTCCGACAATGTCAACAATCACTGGATAAGATTCCGCAATCATTATGAGAAAATCGGAGTTTCAAAGCAGACTCTCAACAAGGTTTTCACCGCCGACGCCTATGAAGATGCGATTTTCAGCGCCATTTATGACAAGGGTGTCGGAAACGCTCAGGGCGAAAAGGAGCTCAAGGATTATTTCTACACAAACTTTGTGGCATTCCGCAATGTCTGCGCGTATTTCACTCTTTCCGACGGGTCGGCGGTCACAGAGGCAAAAAGGCAGGAAATCATCACAAATGTCAATAAAATCAAGGAGCTGACGGGCAGCGCGCCCGACACCTTCGATTCTGCCGCGACAGCCGCCGGCTATACCGCGTCAGACACGGTTATCCTTGACAGAAATTCAGATGATTATCCCGAGGGCTTCTTTGAATCCGTCTATGACCAGGAAAACGGAAGCGTCAAAATCATAACTTACGGCAACAGCATTTTCGCCGTTCTCAAGGAAAATCTCGAGGATCTCGGCGAAGGCGTTTACGCTTCTTACCGTGAGGAATGTCTTGAAGAAAAATACGCGGTTGAATGGGAAAGCACCCTGAGCAACTACATCAGTCTTTTCACGGTTGACGAAATTAATGTCTGACAGTCAAACCGTCATACACGAAGCGGTTATCCGCGCCGGGTATGACGGTGTTTTTAAATAAATATGCCGGATTTACAATTATTTCTTTCTGCTTTTTATAAAACCGACCGCGGCAAAAACCGCGACGGCGGCAACGGCGGCTATAATGACAATCTGAATGATTCTGTCGCTGTTGAAAGACGGCGCCTTTTCTCCCGTATATGCCTGCATGAAGCAGTCCGCTATGACGGCGTGCCCGGCGGCATTCGGATGAAAGTCAATCACAATCGGACTCTGCGAGGCGTTGCATAGATTTTCACTGCTTTTTTCAAACGCCGTATAGACATCCGCCACGAGATAACCGCCGGTCTGAGCGTTTGAAACAATCCGTTTGTTAAGCTCCCTGACGCATTCTCCGACAGGGTCTCCGACTTTGGACTTATATAGACCGGTGAATTTGCCGTAGGGATTGTACTGGGTTTCGGTTATTATAACCGCCGACGGATTCAGTCTGTGTATATAAGCGGTAATTTCGTTTAGCTGTGAAATAAAGGTATCAAGCGCGTTTTTGAATTCCGCGCTGTCCTTTACGGTCGCGAGAACATCTGCGGCGTCCTTGAGCCCGCTGATGTTGCCGTTCATAAAGGCGTATTTCATTTCCTCGGCGGATTTGCCGCGCCGCTCGCCGAGTTTTCCGTAAAGCACCGCCATAAGGTCGTTTCCGCCGCAGGTTATTGTGACTGCCTTCGCGGCAGACAGGTCCGCGTCGTAACGGTGTGAATTGAGCAGGTCGAGCACATCGTCCGCCTTCATTCCGTCAACCGCGGCGTTGACTTTTCTGAAACCGTTTTTGCGGGCGAATATGCTGACGAAACATTCCTCGTCAAAGTGTCCGCCGCTGAGATTGTAGCCCGCCGATATGCTGTCGCCGAGAGCCACATAAGTTTCGCCCGCCGCGGACGCAGTGCAGGAAAACGCGGCTGTCAGCATAAGCGCGCAGACGGTTAAAGCAATTAATTTTCTCATTTTCATTCCTCATTCAAAGAATTTACGCTGTTATTTTATCATACTGAGCGGAAAAATCAATCACGGAGTTGATATTATGAAAATTTATGAGGCAAAAAATATTTCAAGGCAGGCGGACACTTCGTTTCTGTCTGCTGAAAACGCGGAAAAAGTCTGCGCTTATCACAGGAGTTTTCCTCAATACTCGCCGACTCCGTGCGCGCATCTGGCGGATCTCGCGAAGCGCCTCGGAGTGAAGGATATCGCCGTAAAGGACGAGAGCAAAAGATTCGGTCTCAACGCTTTCAAGGTGCTCGGCGGAAGCTATGCGATAGGGAAAATACTTGCCCGCCGGCTTGATATTCCCGATGATGAACTGACTTTTGAGCGGCTCAGCGATCCTTCGGTCCGCGCAAAAACAGGAGGTCTTACCTTTGTCACCGCGACCGACGGCAATCACGGCAGAGGCGTTGCCTGGACGGCGCGCACCCTCGGTTATGACGCCGTGGTATATATGCCGAAAGGAACAAAACAGGAGCGCCTTGACAATATCAATATCACCGGCGCGAAAGGATATATAACTGAGCTGAATTATGACGACGCGGTCCGCCTTGCCGAAAAAGATGCGAGGGAAAACGGAAGAATTCTCGTTCAGGATACCTCGATGGACGGCTACACGGAGATTCCCCGTTATATTATTCAGGGTTACGCCACAATGGCTTATGAGATTGTGAAAGCGGATGATTTCATACCCCCGACACATATTTTCGTTCAGGCGGGGGTAGGCAGTATGGCTTGCGCTGTTGTCGGATTTTTCGCGGAATATCTTAAAGACAAACCACCTGTTTTCACGGTCGTCGAGCCCGATGCCGCCGCTTGCATTTTCGCCACCGCTTCGGCGCAGGACGGAAAAATGCATCCCGTAACCGGGGATATGGATACGATTCAGGCGGGTCTTGCCTGCGGTGAGCCCTGCCCGATTGCCTGGGATATTCTGAAGGAAAACGTTTCGTTTTATCTTTCGATTCCCGACACGGCCGCGGCTGAGGGAATGAGGGTTCTTGCCCGCCCGCAGGGGAAT
>JAFWRV010000064.1 GCA_017519685.1 Clostridia bacterium | reverse complement strand
TTACGGTTGACTACCGTGAGTGTATCGAAAACTCATGGGATATCCTTTCCGCAGTATATACCATCAAGGAAATACTCGGATTCAAGAGCGTCATTATCGCCGCAGAGGACAATAAACCCGAGGCGTTCAATGTGCTCAAGAGAATTGCCGACAAGGATCTTGACGAGGGTAACGAAGTGCGCCTGATGGTGCTTGACTCAAAATATCCTCAGGGCGCGGAGAAAATGATGGTCCAGTCCGCGACCGGCAGACAGGTTCCTCCGGGAAAACTTCCCGCGGATGTCGGCTGTGTCGTTATGAACGTCGCTTCGGTCGCGTTCATTTCGAGATATCTCAAAACGGGCAAACCTCTCGTCAGCCGTTCGCTGACGGTTGACGGTTCCGCGATTGCAGAGCCGAAAAACGTCAGGGTTCCCATCGGAACAAATATCGGCGAAATCATAGATTTCTGCGGCGGCTTCAAATGCGAGCCCGCGAAAATCATCACGGGCGGTCCGATGATGGGACTTTCAATCGTCGGCACCGACCTCCCGGTCCTCAAGCAGAATAACGCCATTCTTGCTCTCGCGGCAGAGGACGCGTATCTTAAACCCGAAACGGACTGCATACGCTGCGGCAGATGCGTCGCCGCGTGTCCGCTCAGCCTGATGCCGACAAATATAGTCAGAGCAGTCAAGGCAAAGGATACGGAAACAATGAAACGAATCGGTGTCAATGTCTGCATGGAATGCGGCTCGTGCGCGTATTCCTGCCCCGCGGGCAAACACCTTGTTCAGTATATGAGATTGGCTAAAGCCATGCTCAGAGAGGAGGCGGCTAAAAAATGATTGACGGAAAAATGCTGAAAGTCAGCGCTTCTCCTCACACCCGCTCAAAAACGACAACAAAAAGCATAATGCTTGACGTTATCATCGCCATGATTCCGTCGCTTGTCGCGTCGGTCGTAATCTTCGGTCTGCGCGCTCTGCTTCTGACGGTTGTCTCCGTTGCCGCCTGCGTATTCTTTGAGTGGGCGATGAGAAAATTCGTTCTTAAAAAGAACTGCACCGTCGGAGACCTCAGCGCGGTGGTCACGGGAATGCTTCTCGCGTTCAATGTCCCCTCGGGTCTTCCCATCTGGATGCTTGTAGTCGGAGACGCGTTTGCGATTATTATCGTCAAGCAGTGCTTCGGCGGCATCGGTCAGAACTTTGTCAATCCCGCCATCGCGGGCAGAATTTTCATGCTCCTTTCATTCGGACAGATGATGAAATGGACTCAGCCGCTTGCCGGCATTATGAATCTTACCGGCGTTGAGGCGCTGACGGGAGCGACTCCTCTCGTTGCCGCTCCGGAAGAGCTTCCCTCAATGCTCGATATGTTCCTCGGTGTCAGAGGCGGATGTCTCGGCGAAACCTGCATTGCGGCAATTCTCGCCGGCGGACTTTATCTTATTGCAAGAAAAGTTATCAGACCCCTTATTCCCGTAAGTTATATTCTCACGGTCGCGGTCATTATGCTCATCGCGGGCAAGGGCGATTTTGAATATGTTGCCCGCCAGCTTATGAGCGGCGGTCTGTGCCTTGGCGCGATTTTCATGGCAACGGACTACACCACAAGCCCCATCAATACCAAGGGCAAGATAATTTTCGGTATCGGATGCGGACTTTTCACCTGTCTTATCAGACTTTTCGGTTCTCTTCCCGAGGGCGTATCCTATTCGATTATACTTATGAACGTGCTTACTCCTCTCATTGAGAGAGCAACCACTCCCAAGCCGTTCGGTACTCCCAAGAAAGAGAAAAAGGCAAAGGGGGAGACAGCATGAAATCATTTAAAGATTATTTTGTTCCCACCTTTATTCTTTTCGCAATATGCCTCGTCGCCGCGGCGCTGCTCGCGCTGACAAACGAGGTCACGGCTCCGACAATCGAAGCCAACAGAATCAAAGCCGAGCAGGAAGCCATGGCTGACGTAATCCCCGAAGGCAAGGATTTCTCCGAAAGAGGAGAAAACAGTTTCGGCTCCTACGCAACGGTAAAAGACGCCGGCGGAAAAGTTATCGGTTACGCCGTGACCGCGGTCGGTAAAGGCGGCTACAACGGCGAAATCACTCTTATGGTCGGTATCGGCGCCGACGGTTCGGTTACCAAACTCAATTTCCTTGAAATTGACGAAACGCCTTCCGTCGGAGGAAAACTGACAACGAACGAGAACTTTCTCAAACAGTTCCCCGGACTCAAAGACGGAGCCGCACTGAGCAAAAACGGCGGCAAGATCGACGCGGTATCAGGAGCGACAAAGACCTCAACCGGTATCACCGACGCGGTCAACAACGCATTGCTCTGCTATGCCGAAATTCAGAAGGAGGTGAGCACAAATGGCTGAAAACAAATCTCTTGCCCGTGAATTTTCAAAGGGCATAATTAAAGAAAACCCGGTTCTCCGGCTTGTGCTCGGAACCTGCCCCACCCTTGCGACGTCCGTTTCCGTGACAAACTCCATAGGTATGGGTATCGCGGCAACGCTGGTTCTTATCTGCTCCAACGTGGTTATTTCCGCACTCAGAAAAATTATTCCCTCAAAAATCAGAATTCCCGCCTACATCGTTGTTATCGCTTCATTCGTTACGATAGTGCAGATGCTTGTCAAGGCGTTTGTGCCCGCGCTCAACGATGCTCTCGGCGTTTATCTTCCCCTTATAGTTGTTAACTGCATCATCCTCGGCAGAGCCGAAGCGTTCGCAGGCAAGAATTCCGTTCCCGCGTCATTCCTTGACGGTCTCGGAATGGGAATCGGCTTCACATTCGCTCTTGTGGTTATGGCAACTGTCAGAGAGGTTCTCGGCTCGGGTTCATTCCTTGACGGAATCAACAGTCTTACAAGACTTTTCGGAGTTGAAAGCTTCACGGGATTCCACAATATTCTCAGCGACCCCATCGGAATATTCATCATGGCTCCCGGCGGCTTCCTTGTATTCGGCCTTATCATGGCTCTCGCCAACAAGGTCGCGGAAGGAAAAGGAAAGCCCAAAGCCGAACTCGGCGGATGCGCCGCCTGCCCGATGGCAAAGTCCTGCGCACTGATTGACAGCAAAGACGGCTGTCCGTCAACAGTAAAGGAGGGTTCTGCTGAATGATTGCGATATTCTTGACTGCTATTCTTACAGAAAACTTCATTCTCTGCCAGTTCCTCGGAATCTGCCCGTTCCTCGGCGTTTCCAAAAAGCTCAACACCGCGACGGGTATGTCGCTGGCGGTTATCTTCGTTATGGCGCTCGCCACCGCCGTCACCTACCCCATCAATAAATATTTACTTGTTAAAAACGGGCTTGAATATATGCAGACCATCGTATTCATCCTCGTTATAGCGGCTCTTGTTCAGTTCGTTGAAATCGTGCTGAAAAAATTCATTCCCTCGCTCTATCAGGCGCTCGGAATTTATCTGCCGCTTATCACAACGAACTGCGCTGTTCTCGGCGTTGTTCTTCTGAATGTAGAAAAGGAATACACCTTCCTTTCATCGATGATTAACTCAATCGGCGGCGGAGTCGGTTTTCTTGTGGCCATGGTTATGTTTGCCGGTATCAGGGAAAGACTTGAAGGCAACGACATCCCCAAGGCGCTTCAGGGACTCCCTGTCACACTTATTGCCGCGTCGCTCGTTTCGCTTTCCTTCCAGGGATTCGCGGGCGTTGTCGAAGGCATATTCGGTCATTAAGGAGGCGGCGTAATGAATACTCAACTTATTATAATCGCCGTGGTAATCCTTGCGGTCACAGGCGCAATAGCGGCTCTTATGCTCGCTATCGCTTCAAAAGTCTTTGCAGTACCCGTTGACGAAAAGGAAACTCAAATCCGCGAATGTCTGCCCGGAGCAAACTGCGGCGCCTGCGGATTTTCAGGATGTGACGGCTATGCCGCCGCTCTCGCCAAGGGAGAAACAACAAACACGGCGCTCTGCAATCCCGGCGGCAACGACGCCGCGAAAGCAATCAGCGAAATACTCGGCGTTGAGGCGCAGACGGTCAAACCCGTTGCCGCGATAGTGCTCTGCAGAGGTCACAACGGCAATTCGGTTCAGAAGCTTGAATACCAGGGCATACGCAGCTGCCGTATGGCTTCCCAGGTATTCGGCGGTCCCAAGGAATGTATTTACGGCTGTGTCGGTTACGGCGACTGTATGAACGTCTGTGAATACGGCGCGATAAAAATCTGCGACGGTATCGCGAGAATAGACCCGCACCTTTGCAGAGCTTGTAAGAAATGTGTTTCAACCTGCCCGAAAGGTCTTATTGAGATGCTTCCCCTTGAGGAAACCGAAGCCGCGGTTCTCTGCAAGAATCACGACAAGGGAGCCCAGACCCGCAAGGAATGCTCCGCCGGCTGTATCGGCTGTATGAAGTGCGTCAAGACCTGCGAACAGGAAGCGATTACGATTGACAGATTCTGCGCGAAGGTTGATTACGAGAAATGTATCGGCTGCGGAAAATGCCACGAATCCTGCCCGGTCGGCGCGATTGACCTTGTAAGTCTTACAAAGAAAACGGCGGTATCCGTTTCCGCCTGAATTAAACACTATGTCTGAAAAAGTATTGATAGCAATGAGCGGCGGTGTTGACAGCAGCGTTGCCGCTCTGATGTGCAGCCAAAAAGGCTTTGACTGTATCGGCTGCACGATGAAGCTCTATGATAACGGCGACATCGGTCTGAGTGATTCCCGCACCTGCTGTTCGCTTGAGGACACAGAGGATGCCGGAAGCGTAGCCAGACGGCTCGGAATACCGTATTATGTCTTTAATTTCGGTGACGATTTCCGTGAAAAGATAATCAATAAATTCACGGCGTCCTATCTTGAGGGAAAAACCCCGAATCCCTGTATCGACTGCAACCGCTATATGAAATTCGACCGTCTTTACGAAAGAGCGAAGGTGCTCGGATGTGATTATATAGCGACAGGCCACTATGCCCGCATTGAGAAGGACGAAAACGGAAAATACCTTCTTAAAAAGGGAATTGACGAGCGAAAGGACCAGAGTTATGTGCTTTATTCGCTGACTCAGGAGCAGCTCGCCCACACCCTGTTTCCTCTCGGCGGGATGCCGAAGACACGGGTGCGTGAAATTGCCGAAGAAAACGGCTTTATAAACGCCTCGAAGCCCGACAGTCAGGATATATGCTTCGTTCCCGACGGCGATTACGCCTCGGCGATAGAAAGGTTCACGGGCATCAAACCTCAAAAGGGTGATTTCCTTGATATGCAGGGAAATGTTATCGGCACTCATCTCGGCGTTATCCATTACACAATCGGTCAGAGAAAAGGTCTCGGGACCGCCTTCGGAGAGCCGAGATATGTCTGCGGGATTTCGGCTAAAGACAATACCGTTACTCTCGGCAGCAACAGCGACCTGTTCCGAAGAGAGGTCAGAGTCGGTGAAATCAACTGGATTTCCGGCGAGACACCGCAGGGAGAATTCAGATGCACCGCAAAAATCCGTTACAATCAGAAGGAACGGCCCGCCGCGGCAATTCCTGACGGCAGTGACAGAGCGACGCTGATTTTCGATGAGCCGCAGAGAGCGATTACCCCGGGACAGTCGGCTGTCTTTTACGACGGCGACACGGTTCTCGGCGGAGGAATAATAGAATAAATATACATAAAAATCGGGCTGCCGGTCAAAACCGGCAGCCCTTACTTTTATATTATTCAATTAATACGCGTATTCCGTTACGACAGCGTTTTTGATTGTGCCCTGCGAAAACGTTCCGGTGACAATCGCCGGAGTGCCTATCGGGAGCATTTCGCCGTCATACTCAAACGGGAAAGAAAAGGCCTTGTCATAATACGGATGCTGAATATAGCCGGAGGTCTGTATTCTTCCGTAAACTCTGATGGTTTTACCCTCGAATTTATCGGAATGATTGAGAACGCTCGCGACCTGAACTCTTTCAAGAGTTCCGTCCATTGTCGCCATATCAACATCGAAGCCCGCGTCCTTGAATTCGTTTTCCGCCTTGACGGAAGCGTTCTTGATGATGTATTTGTCAAGCGCGTCATCATCATATTCAAGCACGCCTTCAACTGTCACTTTTGAGCCGGGAGAGGGAAGGTTTTCTTTATCTTCGGGAGAAAGTTCCCACTGCCAGTCACAGCACATTGTCTGATCGTTATATCCCCAGACATAATAGCGGTCAACATCGCTGTATTTGTCGTAGAGAACTGTGAATATGCCTTTTTTGACAACCTCTTTGCCGGCGTAATCCTTTCCCTGATTGTTGTAGAATATATTCTGATAAATGATATATTCGTTGGTGTTAAGCACCATTTCGGGAAATACCGCGGATGAAGCGACAGCTTGCTTTTCGGCGGATTTGCCATCTGCTTCCTGCTTGCCCGCGCATCCGGCAAAAGCAAACAGCAAAGCAAAAACAAGCGCCGCGCTTATTATTTTTTTCAACGTTTCTTACCTCCGATAAGACCGATTACCGTGAACACAAGGAAGCCGAGAATATCGACAACAACGATTGTCGAGCCGACCGGCGTGCCGTAGATAACCGAGAAAAGAATCCCGAGAAAAGCGCAGATGACCGAGAAGAATGCCGAGCAGACAGTTACGCTCTTGAAACTCCTGAATACTCTCATTGCCGACAGCGCCGGGAAAATGACGAGAGCGGAAATCAGAAGCGAACCGACAAGGTTCATCGCAAGAACAATTATAACCGCTATAATGACGGCAATCAGAAAATTATACGCGTTCGCGCGTACACCGGTTGCCTGCGCAAAACTTTCGTCGAAAGTGACGGCAAATATTTTATTGTAAAAGAACACGAACAGCAGAACCACGACAGTCGAAAGAATGACGCTGAGCCATACGTCAAATTTGCTTAAAGTCAGGATTGACGTTGAGCCGAAAAGAGTCGAGCAGACATCTCCCGACACGTTTGCCGAAGTTGAAAAGCGGTTCATCAGCATATAGCCGATCGCGAGAGCACCGACCGAAATCATCGCGACCGCGGCGTCGCCCTTTATTTTCCTGCTCTGACCGCCCATAAGGAGAAGTATCGCGCAGGCGACTGTCACGGGCAGGATAAATACCATATTGTTTGTAAATTTAAGGACGGCGGCGACAGCCATCGCTCCGAACGCGACATGTGAAAGGCCGTCTCCGATAAACGAAAATCTTTTGAGAACAAGGGTCACGCCGAGCAGTGACGAGCAGAGCGCAATAAACATGCCGACAATAAGGGCATATCTGACAAACGGATAGGTCATATAGAGTGAAAGCTTATCGAATATCTCACTCATTATAATCACCTCCGTGCGCGGAAAACGCTTTACTGCTCTTCAGGTAATCTTCCTTTTTGCAGAAAAGGATATCACTGCCTATATGCAGAATGCGGTTTGCGTATTTAAGAGAAGAATCTATATCGTGTGAAATCATTATTATCGTTATTCCCTTGTCATTGAGCTCTTTGATAAGAGAATACATTTCAGCCGTGACTTTCGGATCGAGACCCGCGACGGGCTCATCGAGAAGCAGCATTTTTTCGGTTGAGCAGAGCGCTCTGGCGAGCAGGACTCTCTGCTGCTGACCTCCGGAAAGCTCACGGTAGCAGCGGCGGGCGAGAGAGGTGATATTCATCCTCTCCATATTGTCCGCGGCAAGTTTTTTATCTTCTTTTGAATAGAACGGCGCAATGCCCTTTTTGCCGAGACAGCCGGACAGAACTATTTCCTGCACCGAGGCGGGAAAATCGCGCTGAACCGGAGTCTGCTGCGGCAGATATCCTATTTCGTTTTTCTTAAGTCCGTCGCCGAAAATTATTTCTCCCTTCAGAGGAGACTTGAGCCCGAGAATGGTTTTCATCAGGGTCGTTTTACCCGAACCGTTTTCGCCGATGATGCAGAGATAGTCTCCGCTTTCCACCTTGAAACTGAGGTCCTTCAAAACAGCTCTGTTTTCATATCCGAGCGACAGATCTTTACATTCAAGCAATGCCATAAATATTTCTCCCGGGGTTATGCGAGCGCTTTTTTAAGCACAGCCGCGTTCTCTTCCATTATTCTGAGATAATCCGCGCCTTTTTCTATCTCCGCGCTTGTAACGCTCTGCATGGAATTCATTTTGAGTATCTGCTGATTTCCGGCGGCGGTATTTTCTATTACCGTACGGGCAATGCTGTTACTGCTGCCTTCAATTGTCAGCACAGATTTGAGTTTAAGCTCGTCAACTTTCTTTGCGAGGAAAGTGATTGTTTCAAAGCTTGCTTCGGTTTCGGCTGAACATCCGGGAAAAGCGGCATAATACTCAAGACCGTAATCGTCAATCAGATAACGGAACGGGAAACGGTCCGCAAACAAAACCGTCCGTGTGGTACCGCTGTCAACCGCCGCGCGGAATTGAGCGTCAATCTCATCAAGCTTCGCGAGGTACGCCTTGGATGTTTCCGAGTAGTAAGCGCTGTTTTCACTGTCTGCCCTGCTTAATTCTTCAGCAATTTTTTCAACAATTACGCCGGCGTTTTTCAGTGAAAGCCAGATATGCTCGTCATATACCGTACCTTCTTCTTCCTCCTCTTCCTCTTCCATACCTTCGACAACTTCTTCCTCTTTCGCGCTGTCGCCGAGGAGTTCAATCAGATTCATTGTAATCACAGAGGGATTGGAGGTGCTTCTCAGAGCGTCATCAACCCACTTGTCGCTGACTCCACCGATATAAATAAACATATCGCACTCCGCAATGGCGGAAAGGTCATCGACTGTCGGCTGATAATTGTGAAGGTCTGTTCCGCTTTTGAGAAGAAGCGTCAGATTGACTCCGTCAATTTTTTCGCCGAGTATATTTTTAACCCAGTCGTAAATCGGGAATACGGTACAGACTATACTGAGTTTGCCGCTTTCCTCTTTTTCCGTGCTGCCTGTGTCCTTTCCGCAGGCGGCAAGAGAAACGGCAAGCGCAAAACAAAGAATAAAAGCCGTTATTTTTTTAAAGTCTTTCATATAATCCTCCGAATCAATAATCAATATCCGTTTCGGGAATCAATCCGAAAGTTTAACTTTAAGCAAAACGGGTGTTTCGGCAGCGAAAAAAACGCTTTGCGTTATCAATATAAGGGCGGCGTTCGCAACCGCGACTGTCAGGATTGCCGGAAGAATGCCGGCAGTGTTCCTTACATCGAACAGTTTGATAACCGTGTGAACGGCGGCGCAGACCGCGCACTCTTTTCCGCAGCAGACGTGATTGACGGAGTCCGCCACGAAAACGAGGGATAAAGCAAGGCATAAAACGAGCACGGCCGCCGTCACAACCGGTAATATTCTGTTCCGTTTTTTCACAGCCGTCACTCCTTTTCGCTGTATTATATTATTTTATCACAGTTAATATATAATGTCAAACAATCAAAGAAGCCGCTCAAGTCCTTCGGTGCCGTACTCTTCGCCGTTTCTCTTTTTCTCAAGCTGAGTCATCAGGGCGTTGACTCTCTGCCTTGTCATCGGATAAATGACACAGCAGATAACCGAAATCAGAAACAGAGCGGCGGGAATTATCGTCGAGATGTTTTCCATGCCGCCGATGATTCTTTCATCGCTTATGCGGGCAATAAGTGCCTCGCTTCCCGCTACGTCGGCAGACGAGTCGTAACCGTAAGCGGAAAGAAGCTGTCCCGCGGTGAGAATACCGATTGCCGAGCCGAATTTCTGTACCAGCTGCGGACGGGCGGTGATTGTCGATTCACGGCGCACGCCGTTTTTGAATTCATCGAGTTCAACGAGGTCATATCCCATGGAATAGAAGAAGGTCCAGAATGTTCCGATCGCGATTCCGAGGAAAACAGGGCTTATGATGCACATAATCCTGAATGAACCGACCTTGGCATCAAGTCCGATGATTTTGAGCGCGATTTCGCCCGCGGTGACGATTGAGAGAAACAGTATGCAGGCAAAGCGTCTGTCTTTTTTCTCCGCGATTTTTTCAACTATCGGAACGGTGACCGCCATTGAAACGACAAGGGAGATAATTACAATCGTGATACCGCTGTCATATTCCATTCCTATACAGTCTATGACCATATAGGTGAGATTTGCCTGAATCATGGATGACGAGGCAAGGAAAAACAGAACGAAAAGCAGAAACCATTTCGCGGGTCTGAGCCTGAGTATATCAATAAAGGAGGCAAATGTTTCTTTCATGGAAACGCGTTTTTCCGCTTCTGTTTCCTGTTTCGGATGATATACCCCTTCGAGAGATTTGCAGCAGACGAAGCCGAATACCACCGCGGCTATACTGATAATCGCGGCAATAACCGCGTAGGCATTGCTTTTGTATCTTTCTCCGAGCATTATCGCGACAGTCGGGACAAGGGCGGGAAGAATGTTTCCGAGACCTACCGCCACGGCGTTGAGCAGCGAAGAAAGAGAGCGTATCTGCGTTCTTTCGTCATAGTCTTCGGTCAGCTCCGCCACAACGGCGTAATAAGGAATCGTATAAACCGTATAGAAAATCCATATCAGCATTGAAATCGCGGTATAGACGGCAACCTTGAGAAGCTGACTGCTTATTCCGGCGCCGAAAGCCGTCCAGGCAAACACGAAAACGACAGCAAGCGGAATGATTGAAACCTTCATCAGTTTTCGTTTGTCCGCTCCGGGCCTGTCGGCATAATTTCCTACAATGGGGTCGGTAATCGCGTCCCACGCGATGGAAATGAAAATAACGATTGATGCGTACGCGGGTTTTACTCCGGCAATCTCTATCAGGAATGTCAGATAGTAAGTATAAAACATATTGTAAAGCAGCGACTCGGTGAAGATACCGAACGCATACCCGTATTTCTTCTTTCTTGTAAGTCCTTTCATAATTGCCTCCATACTTACATAATTAAAAATATTATAATACTACGAAACATTTTGTCAACCTTAAAGCGTTTTAAAACGCAACAACAAAAAAAGACGGCTGAAACAAGCCGTCTTTCTGAAGCGGATGACGAGGCTCGAACTCGCTACCTCCACCTTGGCAAGGTGGCGCTCTACCAGATGAGCTACATCCGCAACTGC
>JAFWRV010000063.1 GCA_017519685.1 Clostridia bacterium | reverse complement strand
TAAGAGGAATAGACTTCGAAGAAGAAGAGAATCAAATTATATTAATTAAAGAATTCGCGAATATGAATTTAAAAAATTATATACATAATATCAAAAAGAAAGGATTAACTTCTCCTGAAATTAGATATATATTTAATCAATTAAATCAAGGATTTTATTGTAATTGTGATGAAACTGAATATTTCCGGGAATAATTTTTCTTGGGCTATGCCATTGAACAAAGCCAAACGGAAGTTGAATTGTACTACCTCCATTCTTAGTTCCGTACTCAGCTGAAGTGGGAACTTTGTTTCGAAGTTCTGAAAGGTTAATCATTGTGTCAAAGTCGTTCTCACCAATCAAATTAATATACCACACTATATCAGCCCAATCGGACGGGTTTTTAGCTAACCCTTTTGAAAAACAAAAGTCAAACAATTCTCCAATATTGTCATTGACCCATTTTAGAAGTGCCGAATAAAGAGCAGTATCATAAGCCTTTAAAGTTTCTGCTACAAGGCGATGCTTTCTTGTTTCAAGTGCCTTATTTTTAGAAGCAAATTGATTAATAATCTGCAATGTGTCTTCAGCAGAACCAAAGTAAAGACTGATGGCTCTTTTCACATCATTCGGTATTTTTTTGTTAAATTGAACCTCGAAACCACGGATAAAACGATCAATACTTATTAAGTAAACTTGACCACCGTCGTCTTTCTTGATTGAAACATTTAACCTTTTACCATTTGATAAATACAGCCACATATCTGTTTTTGACTTGGTTTTGCCGCCGTCAAGGACACAATCAACATCAGATTCACATAAACCGCCGTATTCAACTTTTGAAATTATTACATTGCTTGGTATATGCGCACAGTCAAGCAATCTCTTTTGAATAGAAACATCACTTTCTGTAAGTTTCGCAACCAGTTCTTCATTTTTGTGCCCAGTAAGTTTTGCGTGTTGCCATCCTTCGGCTCTATTCCTATCGGACATATTTATGCTCCTTTCAATTTTCGATAAACAATGTGTTTGTTTTTACTTCTAATGCATCGGCTATTTTTTGAACGGTTTCAAGAGAAACATTTCTTGAGAAACATTCAATATCACTGATGTATGTGCGATGAAGTCCGCAAAGCTCAGCAAACTTCTCTTGCGAAAGATTCCTTTCAATCCGCAGTTTTTTAACATTTGTGCCAAAGACTTTAATAATATCCATACACTAAACCTCCAAATTTCATGATATATGTTTGCAGATTATGAGTCTACAGACGATAAGTGTCAAAGCAAAAAAATATACAGGGCAGGTGATTACCTGCCCTGTTCTCTTTTGTGTTACATATTACCGATAGCGGAAAAGTTTGATTGTGAAGCAGTGGGATTTGATCTGGTTTCCGAGGACGGAAGACCTGAAGGTGTTACCGCTTATAACCGTTCCGTTGACATCGATTTTGTCAACATATCCGACACTGTTGCTGTAAGCGCCGTCGTGAGAAAGGATGTGTATCCAGGCGGCGGGATCGGAATTCACGGGCTTGCCCGTATAATTCTCAATGTATTTCTTCATTGTATCGGTGCTGATTTTAACAGTTGTAATCTCGACTTCCTCGGGGCTGGTTCTGCCGCCTCTGAGATAACTGTCATAGACGCTGCTGCCCCAGACGGAGCGCGCTGAAGTGGTTTTGCCTGCCGATGAAGCGAAGTAAACGGTGTTTGCGTAACCGCCGTTGTAGCTGACATAAGTCGCGTGCGGGACCTGGTCCTCGCTTGTGATATGAAGCACTTCGAATACCGCCTGTTCAACCTGGGTGCCTTTGTAGTCAAACGAGGGATCGAACGCCTGCCTGCTGTTGAAATCGTTGCACATTGCGTAAGTGTAAGCCGCGATTGCCTGCGCTTTCTGCGCCTCTATCGGCGAACCGGAACCGATTTCCTTTTTGACCGTTCTGCAGAGGAATGCGACAAGTGACATTTCGACGCCGCGTCTTGTAACCGTCTGCGGAGTGTTTCTGTCAACCATTATAGTGACATTCTGATAGTAGTTTGTGAGAATCTGGTTGCAGTTCTTTCCCTGACGGGCGAGAGCGATTGCTCCGCGCTGACTCATTCCCACACCGTGGCCGTAGCCGTAAACGGTGAATTCAAAATAACCGGAGGGAACTGCGGCGGTGGTTGCTTCGGTTGAGGGCACGGTTACCGTTTCGCCGTTTTCATCGGTTACCGGCTCGGTGCCCGTCGCGAGGGCAAGCGTTGTTGCCGCTGTTGAGGTGAGAATATCGCCCATAATATCGCCGGCGTTGGTGGTAAACTGACCGTTTGCCGCCGCCGAGTCATTCGCGTTTCCTTTGAATGTGGTGCCGATTATGGCAAGCAGCGACTCCTCAAGCGCCGAAATATCTTCGGTTGTGCTTTCCTGTACGGCGAAATCGGGAATCACTTCACCGAGCTCGTCCTCATCGTCTTCGGCGTCGGAGATAGTCTGAATATTTCCGATTGTAACGGGCTGCGCCTTGTCGGTTTCCCTGCCGCGAATATCCTTTCTGAATATTATCGCGCCGACGGTAAGACAGGCGGCCGCCGCTACCGCAAGACAGATTATTATGATAATAAGAGGTTTTATATTATTGTTGTTTTTCTTATGCTTCGGGGGATGAATTCCCTTTTCCGAGGCGTAAGCCATCATTTCGATGACCTTGAGAGTCGCCGCTTTCGCGAGCTGACTGCGGTCCTCGCCCGGAACGGGATGGATAACCTCAACCTTCGCGCTGTTTTCATCGGCAACGCATACCGAAACCGTGCCGTCTTCGGCAATATCCGAGATGGCGGCTCCGAAATCGTATCTGCCTTTTTCAATAACCGATTTCGCGGCGTTTGCGATGAAGTCTTTTTCTTCCTCATCGCCTTCTTCCTCACCGGGAACTTTATTTGTCAGGGTGAAACCGACGCCCTGAACATCCGAGTTTTTAACGACATTGTCAATCGCCCTGGACAGTCCGAAGGCGGGAGCGGCAAATCTTTTTCCGGATTTTGCGATTGCCGTGAGATTTTCCGTCAGCTTATCAACCGACGTTTTTTTCGGGGCCGTGTCGCTGAGCGCGCCTGCGTTCAGAGCACAGTCAAGTTCTTTTGCTTCAAGCGGAAGCAGAATTATGATACCTTTACCGCATCTGCAGCTGAAGGCGGAGCGCAGACCGTTTTCGGAAACGAAGACCGCGGAACCTTCGGCGACAGCTGTGTTTATTTTATATTCATTGGAATCCGCGGGCAGCGAGGTTCCTATTTTCTGAATGATTTCGGGAGAACTCAGTACTTTGACGGAAAGGACCTTTAAAAGAAGCAGCTTGATGTCATTGAATCTGCCTGAATCGACTGCTACAATCGCGGTTTCGCCGGCGGAAGCCGAAGAGGTTGCGAATCTGACTGCCTCTTTCTCATTTGCGTATTTGAATGCGCCGGCAAGTTTTACCTTGCCGTTGATTTTATTATACGCGTTAGTCGCGGGCGCAGCGAATTCATCTTCACCGGGCACATAAAGGTTTACTTTTCCGACCATAAAATCAACTCCTTTTTCGGGATACGGGGATTGTCATTCATTGTTTAAAATCCCGCATCCAAAATCCGAGATGAAGAAAAACGACTTTTCGTCAACTGTTGGGATACCACTTTGTATCGTCAACATACGGATTGGTTTTCTTGTTTGCGTTATACC
>JAFWRV010000062.1 GCA_017519685.1 Clostridia bacterium | reverse complement strand
TCCGAGGAGGAATGCCTGCACAAGATGCCAAATTACGCTTTTTGCGGCATTACTGTTTTAAGACCATCCGCCCTTACGGCGGGTTATTTTTATTATGTGTGAACGGAAAATAATTCTCAAATTGTTGGTTTGTCAATGATGTGTTACAAAAAGCTAATTAAAAAACTTCGCCGTCAATTGCGGCGCGGTTTGCCGAAATATTATTATTGAAAAAAATAACAAGTATGATATAATATAAATTAGATTTTAGTTTACAATCGGAGGGTATGATATGAAAAGGATTATTTCTTTCGCTCTGGCCTTTATTATTGCGGCGGGATGCTGTACTGTCGCGTTTGCGGGAAAACTTCCGGATAAGGGCGATATCAGCGCCAATCCCGTTATTATTGTCGCGGGTTACGGTTCGTCAAATCTTATCGTGACAAATGAAGACGGAACGGAGGAGCAGTGCTGGTACCCCGATTTTGACGATATCAAGGCGGAGCTTCTCAGAAGAATGGCGGAAATCGGCATCGGACTCGGTGCGGCGGCTTTCAATCAGCCGGAATACCTCGCGAAGCTTCTCGGAGAAGAAGTTATCCGTTATCTTGAAAAGACGAAGTGCAAGGATGACGGCTCAAGCGCCTATAACACAAGACTTATGTTCGGCTCCGCGAAGGAGAGCAACGATAAATATCTCGGGGAAAAATACGGCGATGACAGTTACCGCTTTGAGGTTGACCTCACGCACATGCTGCTTGATTATATTCCCGAAGAAAAGATTTTCAATTTCAATGTTGACTGGCGTATGGGCGCCGTTCAGTGCGCGAAAGATCTCGATAAATATATTCAGGAAGTAAAGACACTCTGCAAATGCAGAAAAGTCAATATTTTCTCCATCAGTCACGGCGGTCAGGTCACAGGAACTTATCTCGCCCTCTTCGGCAGTAAATGCGACATTGACAACGCGGTTATGACTGTTCCCGCTCTCGGAGGCGCGGGAGTAATATATGACCTTTTCACTCAGACAATAAAGTTTGATGAGCTCAATCTGCTTTATTTCATTGAGCACGGAACGATGACAGAGGATGACTACCACTGGCTTGTCGAGGCGCAGCAGCTCGGTTTCCTCGATAATGTTCTCAATCTGCTCATTCCTTATCTTTTTGAGGTTGCGGGTCACTGGGGCAGCATCTGGGATTTCTGCCCGACGGATATTTACGAGGCGATGAAGGAAAAGTGGCTCGATCCCGTAAAGAATAAGAAATTAATCGAAAAAAGCGATTATATGCATTATACCGTTATGCCTTCATTTTATACGAAGCTGAAGAAGTGCAACACCGATTACGGTATGAATGTTTCAATCATAGCCGGTACCGATATCAATATGACAACCGGCTCGCCTGTCAGCGGCGACGGAATAATCTTCGCCAAGTCATCCACAGGCGCGGACTGCACCGATGTCGGCAAAAGATTCCCCGACGGATATGTCCAGAAGAATTACTGCGGCGGCAGATACAAGGTTTCACCGCAGATGACGGTTGACGCTTCAACCGCTTATATGCCCGACAACACCTGGTTTGTTTCGGGACTGTTTCACGGGATGATGATCTGGGAGGAGTATACGAGAAATCTTCAGTTTACCCTGCTTCTCACCGACAAAATAAAGAATGTTTATTCCGATCCCGATTATCCGCAGTTCCACACCTCGGCAAATTCATCCTACGCGGTTTCCGCTGTTTTAAACAGCAGCGCCGAGGGTTACGCTTCCGATAAAGATACTGCCCTGAAGATTAAAAATCTCTCTCTTGATGACCGCCGCCTGATGATACTCGGCGTTGACTGCAGCCTTCCCGGAGTTGATTTCGCGCTTAAGGGAACGCCCGTCATCAAAGCCGGCGAAACGCTGGAAATCGCCCTTGAGGGAAAACTCCCGCAGGAGAGCAACAGCCGTTTTGACATCACCGTCAATTACTGTGTAATCGGCTCGCTGACACCGCTCGGTCAGAGGACATTCGCTTTCACGCTTCTCAACGGAAAGAAAAAAGACGGCGGGAAAGAGCAGGTTTCTTCCGATGCAGTTACTCCGATAGAAGGTTCCGCTTTCTCGTTTATGAACGGAGCTCTCAAAAAGACCGACACATATAATTTCTTCGCGCTTTGGTACAATACAGTTTACGGCCTTTTAAAGCCGTTAATAAAATTTCTCGGAATACGGAAGTGATTTACTATGAATCTTAATCAGGCAATAACCGCGCTGGTTGAATACGCGATAAGAGAGGGGCTTATCGCACAGGAGGACAGGATTTATTCTGTCAACAGTCTGCTCGGCATTCTCGGGCTTGACGCTTATGAATATGAAAAGCCGCAGGGCGAGTGCTCCCTTGAAAGCATTCTTGGGACGATGCTTGACTACGCCTGCGAAAACGGCTTGTGTGAGGATTCCGTTGTTTACAGGGATTTGTTTGACACAAGGATTATGGGCTCTCTTACTCCGAAACCGTCTCAGGTTATCTCGGAATTCAGACAGAAATACGCGTCATCACCCGCTGACGCCACGGAGTATTATTACAATCTCAGCAGAAAGAGCGACTATATCAGGGAATACCGTATTAAAAACGATATCAAGTGGGTGACTCAAACCCCTTACGGCGATATTGATATAACAATCAATCTTTCAAAGCCGGAGAAAGACCCGAAGGCGATTGCGGCGGCAAGAAACGCGAAGCAGAGCGGCTACCCGAAATGTCAGCTTTGCATTGAAAACGAAGGATATTACGGCAGGGTAAATCATCCGGCGAGAGAGAATCACAGAATCATACCCATTGAAATCAACGGCGAAAACTGGTTTATGCAGTATTCACCCTATGTTTATTATAATGAGCATTGTATAGTTCTCAACGGAAAGCATACGCCTATGGTAATAGACAGGAGCGCTTTCAACAAACTGTTTGATTTTGTTAAAATGTTTCCTCACTATTTTGTCGGCTCAAACGCCGACCTGCCGATAGTAGGCGGCTCGATTCTTTCGCACGAGCATTTCCAGGGAGGAAACTATACCTTCGCCATGGCAAAGGCGCAGATTGAAACTCCCGTTTCGTTTGACGGCTACGGCGATATTGAAGCGGGCATAGTCAAATGGCCGATGTCCGTTATCCGCCTCAGAGGCAAAGACACTGAGAGAATAACGGAGCTCGCGGAAAAGATACTCAACTGCTGGAGAGGATATACCGATGAGGAGGCGTTCATCTTCGCCGAAACCGAAGGCGTTCCTCACAACGCGATAACCCCGATAGCGAGATTTGCCGGCGGACTTTACGAGCTTGACCTGGTATTGAGAAACAATATAACAACCGACGAGTGCCCCGACGGTTTTTACCATCCCCATAAGGAATACCACCATATAAAGAAAGAAAATATCGGCCTTATTGAGGTTATGGGACTTGCCGTTCTT
>JAFWRV010000061.1 GCA_017519685.1 Clostridia bacterium | reverse complement strand
CTTCTGTTCAGTACCTCGTTTGTGGGATACTCGTCTTCGCTCATGGTGTTGAAGCCGAGCTCGGAATAGGTTTCAGTGGAAATCGGAGATGATTCGCTTTCCGTACTCGCCGCAACAACCGACGGATGAGGAATAAGTGAGATAACGGGTATCATCATGCACAGTGTCATGATGACGGCAATTATCTTTTTTGACGTTTTCATAAATTGTCCTCCTTTAACAATTAACGGGTTTATTACAAAACTGCCAGCTGATAATTCTGCTTTGGGCGGCTGTCTTTGCTCTGACAGGCATGGGGATTTCCGTGCCGTTTTTCAGGTTAATCGTTTTGTCATCATATTTGTCAATATAATTGAGATTCAGTATGTGAGCACGTGATAGTCGGTAAAAGCATTCTTCATTTAAAAGTTCCCGCTCAAACTCTCCGATTGTTTTGGATGACGCAAGATTACCTGACATTGTGTAAATAACTGTTCCTTTTTTGAAAACTGAAATGCGCACAATTTCACAAATCGGTATGGTTATTTTTTTACGGCTTGACAGAAAGGTGATAGTTTCCGCATCCACCGGGATTCCCCCCTTTACCGGTTTTAATAATGATATTCTAAAAATTACTGACATTTAAGTCAACAAAAAGGGAATAAACGTCAATAAAACCGCCCGAATGCAATCTGATGCCGATAATAAAACTCAAAAAAGCACCCCGAAGGGTGCTTTGATTAATTGTTTTCCAACATAGCGGAGCATTTGAATACTTTGTTATCGGTGTTGATAACAAGTTCCCCGTTGTATTTTTTCACAACCTCATGTACCGATTGCAGTCCGATACCCGCGGTCAGATTATCACGTTTATGAGAAAGGTACTGACCGTCTTTCGTGTTTATTACGCCGTCAAAAGCATTTTCAACGACAAAGTATATTTTATCTTCAAAAGTCTTGATTTTCAGGTTAATGTATTTCTCTTCATCGGCAAGGTTTTCCTGCGCTTCCACAGCATTCTCAATCAGATTTCCCACAAGCACGGAAAGATCGGCGCTGTCAAATAATTTTTCCGGCACATCCGCCTTTATATCCATCGGAATGTTTTTAGATTCCGCAAAGTTGTAGTAATATTCAAGAATCGCGTTCAGCATCAGGTCATTACAGAAAAAGAGACCTTTACCGGACGGTATCTGCTCAATGAACTTGGTAAGATATATTTTTAATTCTTCAAGATTACCCTCATTGGCGAGCGACATCACCGCTCTGATATGATGCCTTGCGTCGTGGTTGTTTTTACGCAGTTGACTGATATGATTGCTTATTTTTTCATATTGCTTTTCCTGAAGCTGCATAAGCTGCTTCATATTGTCTGCCTGAGCTTTCTGAAAAGTGTTTTCCTCAACAAGCTTTGCGGTTTTGGAAAGTGAAACGCAGCAGACAAAACAGCCGATAAGAACCGAAAGCCTGATAAGCGCTATAAAAACGATTTTTTCCGGAGGCAGGAATGAACGGGAAACCCAGAGAGTGATTATGGCAAACACACCCGGAACAAGCCAGATACCCTGCCAGCAGTTCTTTTCGTCAATATCCAGAATCGGCCTTAACAGCTTATCAAAAAGCAGGTAGAGGGGATAATACATAATCAGAGCAAAGATGACCTTGACTATTGTCTCCCACAGCATGGGATTTGCCGCGTATAATCCGGGGATAACCATTATTTCAAAAATACCCGAAACCGTTACTCCGGTGAATCCCACGGTGACAAAAACGAGAGCGAGAAACAATACCTTCTGCCAGTTGTCATTAATGAAATAAAACGACAGGCTGATATGGATAACCGTAAATATAAGGCGGAATACATATTTTGTGATTTCGGAGGATACCATATTCTGAAGAAAATAAAACAGTACGCCCTCTATGAGAAAAATCGCAAAAAGAAAAGACATGGTCGCCCGGAAAGAGAATCTGAGCTTATCCTTGAACATAAGATATCTTATAGGCATGTACACATATGAATCTGCCATAATATAAAAAACGGATAACAGTAATGACATTTACTTTTCCTCCATCTGCCGCCAGCGCCAGTTGGTAATATCACTTTTTACCGCCTGCCTTGTGCGCACGGGCATCGGCAGAATATGATTGCAGTTCATATAGATATTATCGTCATCATAGTTTTTAAGGTGTCTGAAATTAATTATGAAGCTGCGTGAAAGCTTGTAAAAGTTTTCTTCGCCGATAAGTTCCTGATAAAATTCGCCTATGGTTTTTGTCGTTTCCAGATGTTTGAATTTGGTGTAAACAATACATCCTTTTTTATAAGTTTCAATGAATATTATATCATCAAGGCGCACGTCGTAGTTTAATCTTTCAGACGAAAAAGAAATGGTCTTGATTTCTTTTTCCCATCTGTGCTTTACGCGCTGCATAACATGGTCAAACGCGTTGATGTCATACGGCTTTACGAGATAGCCGTCCGCGTCAACCGAATAGCTTTCCGCGGCAAAATCAGAGGAGGTTGTGCAAAAGACAATGCTGCCTTCGTATCCTTTGGCATAAATCTGCTTTGCGGCTGTCATGCCATCCGTCTCCGCCATATATATATCCATAAAAATCATATCCGCGTTTTTTATTATTTCGTATGATTCCAGAAGCGCCTCGGCGCAGTCAAACTGAACGGTCTGCATTTTAACGGAATGGTTTTCGCCGAATCTGCAGAGAAGATTTATCAGTCTTGTTCTTTCCGCGGCGAGGTCGTCGCAAATAACACAGAGCATATTATCACCGTCCTGAGTGAAAATGTATCGTTACTGTCATTGAAGCCGGACATTATAATAAATTGGTTTACTATTTTATAATATCATAATGATAATATACAAGTCAAGATAGTGTGAGATAATATGGTCTTGCAACGGAAGGACACAAGCCATGATGATAATTAAAGAAAGG
>JAFWRV010000060.1 GCA_017519685.1 Clostridia bacterium | reverse complement strand
GCCGCGAAACTCGCTCTCAAACTCAAAAAAGAGAATCACCGTCCCCTGCTCGTCGCCTGCGACGTTTACAGACCCGCGGCGATTAAGCAGTTACAGGTTGTCGGTGAACAGGCGGGAGTTCCGGTTTTTGAAATGGGACAGGGCGACCCCGTTAAGATTTCCGAAGCCGCAATCGAAGAAGCGAAACTTCACGGTTACGACTATGTTATTATAGATACCGCAGGCCGTCTTCATGTTGATGAAGAGCTGATGAACGAGCTGAAAAACATCAAATCGGCGGTAAAGCCTCACGAGATTTTACTTGTTGTTGACGCGATGCTCGGTCAGGATGCCGTCAATGTCGCGACCTCGTTTGACGAAGCGCTCGGAATTGACGGACTTATTCTCACAAAGCTTGACGGCGATACCCGCGGCGGCGCCGCTCTTTCCGCGAGAGCAGTCACGGGAAAGCCGATTAAATTCATCGGTACGGGCGAAAAACTCGAAAATCTCGAGCCCTTCCACCCCGACAGAATGGCAAGCCGTATTCTCGGCATGGGCGACGTTCTCTCCCTGATTGAAAAAGCGGAGCAGATGATTGACGAAAAAGAAGCCGAGCGTCTTGAAAAGAAACTTATGCAGAATAAGTTTGATCTCAATGACCTGCTCGACCAGTTCCGTTCAATCCGTAAAATGGGCTCCATCAAGGATATGCTCGGTATGCTTCCGGGAATAGGAAACAAAATCAAGGATGTCGATGTTGACGAAAGAAAATTCGACCGTATGCAGGCGCTGATTCTTTCGATGACCGAAAAAGAGAGAACCCATCCGGAAATAATCAACCCCTCACGCAAAAAAAGAATTGCCGACGGCAGCGGGCAGACGATAGAAGACGTCAACCGCCTGCTCAGTCAGTATAAACAGATGCAGAAACTTTTCCGTCAGATAAACGGAAAAAAAGGCGGCAAGAAGCACAGGAAGGGTATGCGCCTTCCCGCGGGCTTCGACCCCTCACAGTTCGGGATGTAATACAGCAAAGCTGATACATTTATAAATTATTATTTTCATTTAATATGGAGGAAATCAACATGGCAGTAAAAATCAGACTTCGCCGCATGGGCGCTAAGAAAAATCCCTTCTACCGTATCGTAGTAGCAGACAGCAGATATCCCCGTGACGGCAGATTCATCGAAGAACTCGGCACCTATGATCCCACCGTTTCTCCCTCGGCAGTAAAAGTTGACGCCGACAAAGCGAAGCAGTGGCTCTCAAACGGCGCTCAGCCCACAGATACCGTTAAGGCTCTTCTTAAAAAGGAAGGTATCCTTTAATGGAAGAATTACTTATAACAATTGCTCAGGGTCTTGTTGAAGACCCCGCCGCCGTTACTGTTACAAAGGAAGATTCCGAAAACGGCTCCGTCGTTTATCATCTTCACGTGGCAGAGGGCGACATGGGCAGAGTAATCGGCAAGCAGGGAAGAATTGCCAAGGCAATCCGCACTGTTATGCGCGCTGTTTCCGCTCGCAGAAACGAAAGGGTTGTAGTGGAAATTGATTAAAGATTTCCTTGAGATCGGTGAAATCACGGGCACCCACTCCGTTCACGGAGAAATGAGGGTCAATCCGTGGTGTGACTCCCCCGCTTTTATTAAAAAATTCAAGACTCTGTATCTTGACGCCGGCGGAAACGAAAGCGTCACGGTCAGATCCGCAAGACCTCACGGCAATATCTGCATATTAAAAATAGAAGGTATTGACTCAATTGAGGAAGCGATGAAGCTCAGAGGTAAAATCCTGTATATGAAACGTGAAGACGCGCGTCTTCCCGAGGGCAGCTATTTTATCGCGGAACTTATCGGCTGCGATGTCTTTGACGCAGACAATGAGGAAATCCGGTACGGCGAGCTGACCGATGTCAGCGCAACCGGAGCAAACGATGTCTGGCACATAACCCGTGACGGCAGGGAATATCTGATACCCGCGATTCCCGACGTCGTGATAAATACGGATGTTGCCGGCGGCAGAATTCTCATAAGACCTCTGAAAGGTATATTTGACGATGAGGATTGATATTCTGACTTTATTCCCCGATATGTGCCTGAATGTGCTCAATGAAAGTATTATCGGCAGAGCGCGCGCGGGCGGATTTGTGGAAATAAACTGCCGCGATATCAGGGATTACACGCTTGATAAGCACAACAGAGTTGACGATGCCCCCTACGGCGGCGGTACCGGAATGATAATTCAGGCGCAGCCGGTCTGGGACTGCTTTGTGTCGCTTTGCGAGGAGCTCGGAAAAAGACCTCATCTGATATATATGTCACCCCAGGGAAAAGTTCTGACACAGCAAAGAGTAAAAGAACTTTCCCGTATGGATAACATCGCCGTTCTCTGCGGACATTATGAGGGAATTGACGAGAGAGTTATCGAGGAAGCGGTTGATGAAGAAATCTCTGTCGGAGACTATGTGCTG
>JAFWRV010000059.1 GCA_017519685.1 Clostridia bacterium | reverse complement strand
TTTTTTGAAAAAAGTGTTTTATTTGTAACAAAAATGAGATATAATGAAAATATCGAAAAACCGCCGCGCGATGATAACGCGGCAAAAGGAGTTTATACAATGAAACTTTATCTTAAACAAAAAGTTTTTTCCTGGAAAGACAAAAGTACAATCAAGGATGAAAACGGTGATGACAAATATTTTGTCGAAGGCAAGGTTCTGTCCGTAGGCAAAAAGCTCACGGTTTTTGACACAAATCAGAATGAAGTCGCGTTCATAAGACAGAAAGTTGCGACAATCATGCCCAAATTCTTCGTTGAAATCAACGGCAATCAGGTGGCTCAGATCGTGAAAAAGTTTTCGCTTTTAAAGCCCAAATATGTTGTGGAAGGCCCCGGATGGTCCATTCAGGGCAACTTTACCGCTCACGACTATTCCATCAATGACGGCGAAAAGGAAATCGCCGTGATTCATAAGCAGTGGATGACCTGGGGCGACACATTTGAGATAGACATCGCCGATGAAAAGGATGAGATTATCGTCCTGGGCGTTGTTCTCGCCATTGACGCGGTTATGGACGATGCGGAGTCAGCCGCCGCGGGCGGTATCGCCGGAGGCGCGATTTCCGCAAGCTCCAATCATTGACGTCGGCAGTCCGGATAAACTGCCTTTAAAGATTCCCCCGTTTTACTGAACGAACTGACAAACATATTCATTATCAATTATACGGAGGTTACTTTATGATTATATGCGGACAATGCGGCAGCCGTGCGGAAGACGGCGCGAAATTCTGCCCTGTCTGCGGAAGCGCGCTGCATACCGCTCCGGTTCGGCAGGTTCAAAAACCCGAGCAGACCGGTTTCTGCGAATCGTGCGGCGCTCCCGTCTATAAAAATGAAACAAACTGCTCAAATTGCGGAGCTCCGGTAAGAATCAATTATTCCGCTGACGCGGACGGCGCTGCCGGCGACCTCACTCCCGACCCCGCCGAAAAGAACTATCTCATAGGCGCATATTTCGGCATATTCATTCTGATTCCCGCGCTCAAATGCAAAAACCGCAATGACTTTTACAAGATGCACATGAACCAGGGCCTCTGGATATCAATAATAATGTCCGCTCTTTTCATTCTCAATATCAACGATAAGCTCAGGTATCTGTACAGTGTTATATGCATTTTGCTTTTCGTGCTTTCAATCACGGGAATTGTCAGAGTTATCCATGCCGACCCGAGGCCGCTTCCGATTCTCGATAAAATAATCGAAAAATTCAAATTTGTCAAATGATTCCGACAGCGCGGAACACTGCGGAGATTTCATTATTTAAACGAAATATTATATGCTGACAAAATTTTCAGGAGGAAACACTATGAAAGTTACTTCATCACAAGCAGCTAAAATTCTCAGAGCGCTTACAAACGAACTGAATGACCTTATCAGACTTGAAAACAAGGCATCTACCTTTATCGCCGCTGTTGGCGAAGACCTCGAGAGCGTAAGACCGGCTTACAGTTTTGAAGACACACGGGCAAAAGAAAAAGAACTGACCGAAAAAATCAGAAAGCTGAAGCACGCAATCAATATTTTTAACACTACTACCAAGGTTCCCGGTTTTGATATGACCATAGATGAAGTTCTGGTATGTCTTCCTCAAATGACGGCAGCCGTATCGCGTCTGAGCAATATGAAGTCTGTTTTGCCAAAGGAGAGAGTCGAGTCTTACGGCAGGCAAAACGTGGGGCTGATAGACTATCAATACGCGAATTATGATATTGATAAAGCTGCGCAGGAATATATTCAGGCGGCCGATACTCTGGCTAAGCTCCAGCTTGCTCTTGACACGGTAAATACCACTGTTGAATTTGAAATTGAAATATAATAATTTTTCCCGGCAGCGCACCCCCTAATCGATTTTGATAAGTAGGTGTTAAGCGTAAAAGTGCTTATGTTATTCTTGATGTTATCCGTTATCAGTTATTGTACAGAGTAGCAAACCCACTTACAGTTTTTTAACTGTGCCGCGCTGCCGAAAACTTGGCGGAGAGCTTTTGCTCAACGCCGCGGCGGAAGTATAGGGTTATATGCCGCAACCCCGATAATATAATAATCCGAATAAACAAAAGGGATAATCCGGCAGCCGCCGGATTATCCCTGTATGCTTTATTATCGTTTTTATATGTTTACTTCCTCGCCGAGCTCGGCGCCGATTTCCTTAAGAAGCAGTTTTGTCGCCTTGTTTTTACCGGCGTTGATTGTGCATGCCGCCGCTCCCGCGTGACCTCCGCCTCCGAGGCGTTTGCAGATTGCGCTCGCGTCGATTTCACCGTGAGTCCTGACAGACGCTTTGAAACTTCCGTCGGAAAGCTCTTTCATCAGAACACCGACTCTGACTCCCTCAATCTGTCTCGGGATATTTGCGAGCTTCGTGGTTTCGGTTTCGTTTGAGCCGCTCTTTTTATACATATCCTGAGTAACATAGATTATCGCGCAGCGGTCGTCAAAGAAAAACTGCATGCCGGAAACGGCAAGTTTCTCCAGCGCGGCGTAAGTCTTTGTTTTCGTTTCAAAAAACGTCTGAAT
>JAFWRV010000058.1 GCA_017519685.1 Clostridia bacterium | reverse complement strand
GAAGGCCGCGCCTGATTTCCAGCGGGATAATATGACCGAGCAGTCCTATGGCAATGGCAACGGCAAACGCTATACAGATTTTTACAATAGGATTAATTTCCTGCTTGTACAGCGTCATATTGACGGTATTGATACCGTTTCTGTATGAATAATACGGAGCGAGCTTGAGACTGTCAATGAAACCGCTGCTCCATCTTTCAAAATCGTCGCCGGAGGCCCTCACCGGGTCGTAGCGGTCACCCTCAATGCGCAGGGAGACATACGGCTTGAAATATTTTTTGCCCGAAAAGAATTCTATTTCCGCCTTCTCACCGAAGTGGTTATACCAGTTAAGCATAACGTTTTCAAGGGAAAGACGCGCTTTTATGACATTACGGTGATCTATTTTGTTTTCTGTCAGTATTGTGTAGATTTTCTCGGAAATCAGTTCAATTGTTTCGCGGGTCAGAAAATACTTTTCTTTCATATTCTCATCTTCTTTATTGCGGAATAAAAACGCCGGTTAAGAGCAAACCTCTCTCCGGCGGTCACGCCTTATTCTCCGCCGATGAAGCCGGAAATAAGCGTGACGGTTTCTTTTATCTGTTCGCCGGCTGTGATGCCGGCTTTACCGTCTTTCGGCAGTGAGCCGTAGTACCCGAATTGTGTGTGGTTTCCGCCCTCGATAACGCGCTTGACGGCGTCGGCAGGCAGGTTGACACTGCAATTCTCATATTTTTTCATATTCAGAATTTTATCGTTGCTTCCGTAAACGGTCAGTACTTTTACGCCTGTGTCATAGAAATATTCTTTCGTGTATGAGGCGAGAAGAATCAGGCCTTTATAATCGGGAATATTGTTTTTGACGCATTTCGCGGCGGCGATGCCGCCCTTTCCGTGACCGGCGATATACCAGTCGTCTGTTTCGGGAAACATCGCTTTTATTTCGGCGGCTTTTTCGGATTTAAGCGACGGGATGTTAAACGGCATTTTAACCGCCACGCAAAGTATTCCTTCTGCCGAGCATTCGAGCAGGAGCTCGCTGTAAGCGGAGTGCTCCACTCGTTCGTCGGGATAGAAAATCAGCCCCGCCCTGACGGTTTCCGGCTCAAAAACTATGCAGTCATCGTCAAGCCTCCGCACGGAAACTCCCGGGGGAACATATTGCGGATACTCCTGAGTCCTGCGGTATGAGCTTGTGTAAAGCACAAATCCGGAAACCAGCGAAACGACAAGCAGAAGCGCAATGCCGTGTATCAGCGCTTTTTTTATTTCTTTTAAACTCTCGTTTTCTTCCATACTTTACCGTTTAATAAAATGAATATCCGAAATTATCAAGAAACATAAGGAAAATGAAGGAATATTTTATAAGGTAGGCAGTAATCAGAGCGACGGTGACCGGCTTTCTGTAATCATCGGAAAGCTCGCCGCGGTTTATCTGACTGCGGAAATTACGGTAAACAAATATTCCAATCAGGGGAAACAGTGAGGTGACAAACTGGACAATTGACGCCGCTTTGACAGACGCCTCGTTTGCCGATGAGTATTTCGCGGAGGGAGCGGTGAAAGCCGGGGAAACGTTCTGCACGGGCTTATGATAATGCTCGCCGCCGTTTACGGAGTTTTCAAGTTCCCTGTCACAGTAATCGCCTGTTTTGTGTCCTTCTATAAAATCGTCATGATAACCGCCGTTCCATTCTTCCTCAACCGCGGCGTCGCACAGGCGTGCGGATGTGTGTGAAGACATGTGTTTGCCGCAGACAGGGCAGACCGACCCGCTGTCATAGCAGGTGTAGCCGCACGACGGGCATGTCAGTTTAACAGACATTATTAAACACCTCTTGAATTATAATGCCGCTTTGATTGCGGAGAGAAGTTCATCATAGGTATCAAAGGCGGGGATATCGGGATAATCCGCTTTGATTTTATCCGTTGTCTTAAACAGGAAGCCCGCCTTGCTCGCCTGAATCATACCTAGATCGTTGAAACTGTCGCCGCTCGCGATTGTATCAAAACCGATTGACTGAAGCGCCCTGACGGTTGTGAGTTTGGAATGCTCGCAGCGCATTCTGAAGCCGGTGATTTCGCCGTTTTCGGCAACCTCGAGGGTGTTGCAGAAAATGGTCGGCCAATCGAGCTTCTTCATAAGCGGAGTCGCGAACTGTTCAAAAGTGTCGCTGAGGATGATGACCTGCGTGATTTCACGGAGCTCGTCGAGAAATACTTTCGCGCCGGGCATAAGGTCTATCCCTGCGATAACCTCCTGTATCTCCTTGAGCCCGAGACCGTGCTCCTTGAGAATGCCGATTCTGAATTTCATAAGCTTGTCATAATCCGGCTCATCGCGGGTGGTTCTCCTGAGCTCGGGTATTCCCGTTGCCTCCGAAAAAGCAATCCAGATTTCGGGTACGAGTACGCCTTCCATATCAAGACAGACAATATTCATTTTCAATCCTCCGGTTCTGTAATAATATACATTTAAATTATATCATAACAT
>JAFWRV010000057.1 GCA_017519685.1 Clostridia bacterium | reverse complement strand
TTTCCGGAAGGAATATTCCAGAACCCCCTTTATTACGATCTGAGTTTTGAGATGCTGACCGAAAAGGAACCCGTCGCTCTTGACAAATGGCTTGACGACTATGCCGAAAGGCGTTACGGCAGCAAAGAGAAGTGCCTTAAAGAGGCGGTCCGTCTTATGTATAAATCCTGTTACAGCGAAAACTGCACAGGCCGTGAGACCGGCTCTGTCATTGCGTTCAGACCGTCAACGGTCAGAAGCCATACGGCTCCGAACGACCATCCCGAGCTCCGTTATGACAACAGGGATCTGCTGGCGGCTCTCGAAAAACTTCTCGAGGCGGAAAACGCTTCGGCCGACGGATACGCTTTTGATGTCTGCGACCTGACAAGGCAGGTGCTGAGCAACTACTGCTCGGTGCTGTATGACAGGACAATGCAGGGCTTCAACGAAAGAAATGTCAACCTTTTTGAACGCTCGTCCAACGCCTTTCTCAAAATCTGCGAGGAGCTCGATTCCCTTCTCCTGACAAGGCCGGAGCTGACGCTTTCGGAGCATTTAAAAGAGGCGGGCGACCTTGCCTTAAACGAGAAAGACAAAGAGAATTACGAACTTAATCTGCTGACTCAGATTACCGTATGGGGACCGTTCCGCAACACCACTCTTTATGACTACGCCTGGAAGGAGTGGGGAGGACTTATCGGGACCTACTATGTAAAGCGCTGGAACACATTCTTTGAGCGCCTTGCGATTGAGTTTGTCCATAAGAGAAGAAAATTCACGACCGTCACGAAAAAACAGCACGACGGAAGAAACGAATATGCCGGAAACGAGTTCTGCAAGAGCTTCGCGACCTGGGAGAGAGACTGGCTTTCAAAGGTCGATCCCCCGAAACCCGTTGAAGCCGATACGGTCGCAGCGGCAAGGGAGCTTGTTGAAAAATACTCGGCAAAAATAAAGGAAGGTTGAGGAAGACAATGACACTTGAGGAAGCAAGAGAATACTTTGCGGCGGATAAATTCGCAACTGAAAAAACAGGCATAACCATCGACGAGGTCGGCGAGAATTACTCGAAATGTTCATTTGTCATAACAGACGGACATCTTGCGGCTCACGGCAGCGTAATGGGCGGAGCGATATTCACGCTTGCCGATTTCGCGTTTGCCGTCGCGTCCAACACAAAGGAGCAGCTGACCGTTACCCTGGGCAGCAATATAAGCTTTATTTCAATGCCCTCGGATAACAGACTGACCGGTGAATGCAGATGCATAAAAAACGGCAGGAAAGCGTGCTTTTTCGAAACTAATATCACCGACGGGACAGGGAAGCTTATCGCGAGGGTAACCTCGGACGGTATGCATATTCAGAAAACCTGACAGACAATTGCATCATCAGCCGTAAAAATGTTGAAAAATATTTTTGCGGCTGTATTTTTGTCACTGTTTGATTCTTGTTATTGTATATCGCTTAAACCATTGAAAAATAAAGAAAAATTCATTTTAAAAAGAGAAAAATACAGACTTTATTCCATACTGCGTTCTGTGTTTCGTTCTTGTTTTCTTTATGTTATACTTAACTGTCTTTTTTATTAAAACTGAAGAGAGGTTAATTTATGTTTGATGCAAAGATTCTTGCCTTTATCGTATACTTTGTATTGATAATAGGCATAGGCGTATTTTTCTTCTTCAAATCCAAGGGCGGCGGAGACAAGGAATACTTCCTCGGCGGCCGTAGTATGGGACCGTGGGTTACCGCTATGAGCGCCCAGGCGTCCGATATGAGCGGATGGTTGCTGATGGGCTTCCCCGGAAGTATTCTTGCCTTTGGTATGGGTCAGGTCTGGATAGGCATAGGCCTTGCTCTCGGCACGGCGCTTAACTGGATTTTTGTCGCGAAACGTTTGCGTAAATTCTCGGCAGCCGCGAACGATTCAATCACCCTTCCCCAGTATCTGTCAAACCGTTTTCTTTCAAAGGGACGCGCGCTTCAGATTATTGCCGCGCTCGTATTCCTTATTTTCTTCACGGTTTATGTCGCTTCGAGCTTCGTTGCCGGCGCGACCGTTTTCACCGAGGTTATGAAAATCGAAAAGAGCACGGCTCTTATGGTTTTCGCGGCAATCATCATTGTCTATACCTTCCTCGGCGGATTCAAAGCGGTTTGCTGGACAGACTTCTTCCAGGGACTTATGATGCTCTGCGCTCTGCTTGCGGTTCCCATCATCATTATCAAGTCCAAGGATTTCGTTTCCGGAGATATTTTCAGAGAATATGTTTACAATAACGGCGAAGGGGTTTCCGCTTTCAACAGCAATCCGTTCTCCGCAAGCTGGCAGGATATCGCTTCGGGTCTTGCGTGGGGTCTCGGATATTTCGGAATGCCTCATATTCTTGTCCGTTTCATGTCAATCAAAAAGGCGAAGGATGTCGGCAAAGCGGCGACCATAGGTATTATCTGGGTTGTTCTCGCTCTCGGCGCGGCAATCGCGCTCGCGATTCTCGGCAGAGGCCTTCCGTTTGCAGAAGTTCTTCTTAAAGACGGCCATCAGGAGCACATCTTTATTGAAGCCACAAAACTCTTCCCCGCGTTTATCGGCGGTCTGCTTCTCGCGGCAATCATCGCCGCTGCCATGAGCACGGCTGACTCACAGCTTCTTGTCGCTTCGTCATCATTCACCAGCGATATTTACAAGCCCGTTTTCCGCAAGAACGCTTCCGACAAGGAAGTTATCTGGATCGGCCGCGTGGTCGTTCTTATCGTTGCCGTTATCGCTTATTTCCTGGCAAGCAGCAAATCAGAGGCGGCAGGCAGCATTATGAACCTCGTCAGTAACGCGTGGGGCGGATTCGGCGCTTCATTCGGCCCCGTAATCATCCTTTCGCTCTTCTGGAAACGCCTTACATACAAGGGCGCTGTTGCCGGTGTTCTCGGCGGCGCCGTCACAGACATTGTCTGGCTCAAGTTCTGCTCGGGCACAGGCGTTTACGAACTGCTTCCCGGTTTTATAATGGGCTTTATCTGCGCTGTGGTTGTCACTCTTATTGACAAACAGCCTTCCGACGAAGTCAAAGCCCTCTTTGACAAGGCGGTCAGTTCCGAAGACTGAGACATATAAATTCATCCGGCGCTGTACATTGCGTACAGCGCCGAATTTTTTTCTTTACTATTTGGTATTTTTGTATTATAATATAATAGGTTAGTATCGGATTTCAAAAATCTGTCTTCCGAAATGTATCACAAGGAGATTTCACTTTATCATGAAAAAGCTTTCAAGAATCACGGCAATTATTATGGCGGTTGCGATTGTGCTGACCTGTTTTGCGGTTCCCTCTTTTGCGGCGGGGAAGAAAAAGAGTTATCTTCTCATAGGCGATTCCATTGCGGTAGGCGCGGGACTTGCCAATTCACAGGATGCCTGCTACGGAAGAATTGTTGCGGACACAAACGGATATACATACAAGAATAACGCAATCAGCGGGACGCCGTCTTCGGTGCTTCTCGAATTATTGAAAGTTGACTATATGATTGCGGATATCAAAGCGGCGGATATAATCACGATTTCAATCGGAGGAAACGATTATCTCACATCCAACACCGTTACTCTGCTTCTCGGCGGAGCGATCGGCATAAACGCCCAGTTTGATTATATCCGGAAGCAGTTTGAGGAAAATTTCGCGCAGATTATTTCCGAAATCAAAAAACTGAATCCCAAGGCGAAGCTGCTTGTTCAGACGGTTTACAATCCCTGCGACAATTTCTTTGATTATGTTTATCAGAAGGGCGTTGACAGAATCAACGACACCATCAAAGCATACCGTCAGGCAAATCCGGGCAGCATTGAGATAGTTGACGTTGAGACTGTATTCGCAGGTCACGCGGATGAGTATATTGCGGCAGACACGCTTCATCCCAACGCGAAAGGAAATCTTGAAATCGCGAAGGTTACTCTTCAGAAACTCAAGGAGCTTAAGCTCGGCACCTCAACCACCCCGGTTATAAAGACTCCGGCAATAAACTGGACTGATACCGACAGCGAATCGATGTCAGATATTTTTGACTATTTTATCAAAACTATTTCAAAATATATCGATATTTTACTTAAATAAGGAGACATAAATGAATTTCAGCGGAAAGCATATACTTGTAATGGGGCTCGCGAGGAGCGGCCTTGCGGCAATCAAGGTGCTCAATACTCTCGGAGCTCAGATCACTCTTTCCGAAAGCAAGAGCAGGGATGAAATCAAGGAAGCGGAAATGCTCGAGAAACTCGGAGTGGAAATCGTCGGGCAGGATATGGAGGTTTTTGAGAGAGACTATGAACTTGTTGTCAAAAACCCCGGAGTGCCTTACAGAAGTCCCCTGATTTCAAAACTTGAGGAAAGAAATATTCCGGTCATCACCGAGATTGAACTGGCTTACATTGTTTCAAAGCCGCAGCATTATGTTGCGATAACCGGCACAAACGGTAAGACGACTACAACGTCGCTTGTTTACGAAATACTTGAAAAAGCGTTTCCCGGCAGGGCGCACCTGTGCGGAAACATAGGCACTCCGCTTTGCGAAATCGTTATGGAAAACAATCTGATGGAGGAGGAAGGGCATTATATTGCCCTGGAGATATCCAATTTCCAGCTTGTCAATATAGACAAATTCCGTCCCGAGGTCGCGACTATTATCAATCTGACGCCCGACCATGTTGATTTTATGGGCAGTCTCGATAATTATTATAAATCCAAGACCGAAGTTTACAGGAATATGAGAGACGGGGACACTTTCATTCTCAATACAGACGACCCAGTTCTCGCGCAGTATGTGACCGATTATCCCGTCGCCTGCGATATCAACTCCTTCAGTCTTGACAGAACGGATACACAGAGTTACATAAAAGACGGATATATGTATATCAGAGGAGAAAAGGTTCTTCCTCTCGACTGCATTCACCTTGTGGGCAAGCACAATCTCCAGAATGTTATCATCGCCGTCTGCGCGGCAAAGGCACTCGGCGTTTCAAATGAAGATATAACAGAAGCCGTGTCCGCATTCAAGGGCGTTGAGCACAGGATTGAATTTGTCCGCGAAATCAACGGAATTAAATACTACAACGATTCAAAAGGCACGAATACCGACGCCACGATAACGGCGCTCAAATCCTTTGACAGGGGAGTCATTCTTCTTGTCGGCGGATTTGAAAAGGGGCTTCCGATGGATGAGCTCAGGAAGCATCTGGCTCCGGTCAAGAAGGTAATCGGCTACGGACTCTGCGGACCGCGTCTTGTCAGGGAACTTGTCGGAGACGCCGGGACTGTTGTTGAGAATTTGCAGCAGGCGGTTGACGAGGCAAACAAGGTTGCCGTTCCGGGCGATACCGTTCTGCTCTCTCCGACGACGAGCTCATTTGACCAGTATTCGGGTTTTGAAGAAAGAGGAAGACATTTTAAAGAGATAGTAAACTCACTTTAATTAGGGGGTGATAATATGTTATTGCCTTTTTTGTTTACCGCCGCCGGCCTTGTGCTGCTCGCGGTCTTCTGCGTCAAGAGGGTTAAGGCAACAACTCCCGGCGTCGCAATGATAAAGGCAATGGTGTCGGTATGCTTTATTACCGCCGCGCTCAGCGCAACCGCGTCAAAGGGCTTTGACTTTGCCCATATAAGATACGCGGTGTTTATCATTATCGGGCTGATATTCGGCCTGCTCGGTGATATCGCGCTCGACCTCAAATTTGCCCATCGCAGAGAATCAAAGACCTATACCTACGCGGGATTTATCTCGTTTCTTGTCGGCCATCTCTGTTATGACGCGGGTATGATAAGTGAGTTCTATATAAAAGGCAACGCGCTGTATCTGATTATCCCCGCCGCGGTATGTCTGCTGACGGCGTTTGTGATAAGATTCAGCGAAAAGCCGCTGAAAGTGGAATACGGAGAATATAAAAATATTGTTACTCTTTATACTCCCGTTCTTGTTTCACTTGTTGCAATTTCGTTTTCAATGGCTATGTTGAACGGCTGGAAGGTTATCGGACTTGACGTGATATCCGGTGGCAGCATATTCTTCCTCGTTTCCGATTTTATCCTCAGCGGAACTTATTTCGGAAGCGGAAAGAGCAGGCCGGTTGACATTGTAACAAATCACGTGACATATTATATTGCGCAGTTCGCGATTGCGCTGTCACTGTGCTTTATAAGCAGATAAGGAGGTCTGTATGGAACAGTTTATGTCATTGCTGATGTCATTGCTTATGGCATTTATGACGCTTATTTCTTCATTTATGGGAGGAAACGGAGGAGGATTGCTCCCGATTGACGGAGGATTGCTTCCGCCCGCGGGCACCGAAACAAAAAGCGATTTTACCTGGCCCCTCAAATCCGAGAGCGTGGTTTCACGCGGTTATTCATCCGACCACGAGGCGATTGACATAACCCTTAAAACCGGCGATTCCGAGGGAACGTCATTCTATTCCGCGGCGTCCGGCAAGGTTTCCGTTTTATTCAATGACGGAAAAGACAACAACGGTTACGGAAACTATTGTATAGTAGAGCACGCAAACGGTTATGCCACTCTCTATGCCCACGCCAAGGAAATTAATGTCAAAATCAATGACAGTGTTGTCCAGGGTCAGCTTCTCGGCAAAATCGGAAAGACCGGAAACGCTACCGGTCCGCACCTTCATTTTGAACTTCAGCAGAAGGGCGATGACGGCAAATACAAAAAACTCGATCCGCTCAAGAGTATGAAGAATCCCTATGACAGCACAAATCTTCCGAGCGGAACATTCAAGTTCAGCGTTTACGGTTACGGTCACGGAGTCGGAATGAGCCAGATGGGCGCCATTTCAATGGCAAGATCGGGTTCATCCTATACCGACATTCTCAAGCACTACTATCCCGGAACAACTATTGAAAAAGATAACAATACCGACAAGAACGTTCAGAGAAACGGAAAGTCGATAACCCTTGTTGAATTCCTCTGCAAAACAGTTGAGCCCGAAATCGGCTCATCGTCACCCATTGAGGCAATCAAGGCGCAGGCGGTTGCGGCGTATTCCTACGCAAAGGCGACAAAGAATTTCTCAAGCGGCCAGTCTTTCAATAATTCTTTCGCGTATTCCGGAACAAATGTTGAAAAAGCGGTTCTTGCAGTTCTCAACATTTCCAAGGCGAGCGACAAGCCGACCGCTTACTGCGTGAAATATAAGTCTGAAATCGCAACGACTGTTTATTTCTCATCTGCGGCAAAGAAGACAACAGCGGCGCAGTATGTCTG
>JAFWRV010000056.1 GCA_017519685.1 Clostridia bacterium | reverse complement strand
TTCATAGTCACACCTTCCCATTATATCAGTTGATTATACCACACCCTCTTTTATTTGTCACTAATTATTTATAAAAAATTATTTAATTAATTGTTAATAAAGAAAAATGCAAACAGTAAATACTCTTTAACAGAATGCCGAATTTCAGCGTCCGTTTTTTACCACTTTATACAAAAAATTCCGTTTTGCGTTTCATACACTTGACAAAAATCAACTCTTGTTGTATTTTTATAAATAACGGCAACGAAATTCCGCGACTGCGGAATGCCGGAAAACATTCTCTATTCAGGAGGAAAACTTAATGAAAAAGTTACTGGCAATTCTCCTCGCTGTTTCAATGCTCGCAGTATTCGCTGCCTGCGGTGCCGACAAAACCGACGACACAACCACAACAGCTGAGGACACAACCGCAGAAGTAGTCGAGGAAGCAACACCCGCCGAGGAGGCAACACCGGCTGACGAAGCAACTCCCGCTGAGGAAGCGACTCCCGCCGATGAGACAACAACAGCTGCAGAAACCAAAGAAGAAGCGACAGAAGCTGAATCAAAGAAAGAAGAAGAAACCAAGAAAGCTACCGAGTCTGACAAGAAGGAAGAAGAAGAAACAACAAAGTCCAACGTTCCTCAGACAACTGAAGAAATCGTAGCTTACTACAACAAAGCCCGCAAGGCAACAAAACCCGCTCCCAAGGGCACACAGACAATGAAGCTTGTCGGTGACATCACAGGCGACGGCGCTATCGGAACATTCTCCGGTATTCTTACAAAAGCTGCCAACAGCGCACTTTCAAAGAACTCCAAAGAGACCGATTACATCCCCGCTCACGATCATGCCGACATCAAGGTTTCCGATGTTAAATCGGCATCCGCGAAAGACGACGGCAAGGGCAACATCATTATCAACATCACTCTCAAGGACCAGACTGACGGTTCCGACGGTGACTCCAACAACGGCGGTCCCGTTGCCAGAGGCGTCGGTACTCTCGGCAGCATCGACAGCGCACTCAACGAAATGGGCGCAACGATGACCGAAGGCAGAGAGACAGTTACTCTTACCTACACAAACGCTTATATCAAGGCAACAGTCAACCAGAAGACCGGTATGGTTACTCACGGCGAATGGCATTATCTTGTTAAGATTCATGTCGGCGACGCAAGAGCAAAGCTCGGCATCACCGCTCATCTTGAAAACATCAATGCTCAGGTTGACTACAAAGTTGTTATCTGACAGATACATAATTCACAAGGCGGCAGAGATAATCTCTGCCGCCTGTTTTTTTATTTAATGCCCCGTGTATCATTGTTTCGGGCAAACCGTTGTGATGCCCTCGTAGGGGCGAATAGTATTCGCCCGTTTTATTTTCGTTTCATCCCGGTCGGGAGATTGGTACCCGCCGATTCGGTTTGTTTTTGCGGGCAAACCGTTGTGATATTCTCGTAGGGGCGAATAGTATTCGCCCGTTATTATTTCGTGTATCCCAATCGGGCGATTGGTACCCGATGATTTGGTTTGTTTTTGCGGGCAAACCGTTG
>JAFWRV010000007.1 GCA_017519685.1 Clostridia bacterium | reverse complement strand
TATAGTATATTTTGGATAATAATGCCTACGAAAGGACATTCTATAATGAAAATCATAGTTGCCGGCGCAGGATGCGGCGGATTACAGGCAGCGAAACTGCTTGCCGCCAAAGGCCACGAAGTTACAATTTATGAAAAGAACACAGAAGAGGAAGTCGGTTTTGACTGGCGTGATGAAATCGACTACAAACTTTTCGCTGATTCAGATATAAAACTCCCGAAAGGAAGTTACAGAGCAGATATCACACATTTCGTTCCTACGTTTTCGGATAACGGTATTCCGATTGACATTCCCAAGGAAAACAGGGACTGGGTTGTTGAAAGACGCGTTCTTGTCAAAGAGATGATTGCCGACGCGCTCGCCAAAGGCGCTAAAATCAATTACGGCATGACCGTTAAAAAACTCATCCTCAAAGGCGAAAAGGTCAGCGGCGTTCTTATCGGCGGCGAAAAGATTTACTGCGATATCGTCATTGACGCTTGCGGAATCAACTCCCCTCTCAGAAAATCATTCCCCGAAGAATTCGGAATCACGAAGGAGCCTGGTGAAAACGATTATTACAGCGCGTTCAGAGGCGTATTTGACTTCTATCCGGAGCGTCTTCCCTCAAAGCAGAGAAAAAAGATTTATATTAAATTTATGGGTCAGGGCGGCATTTCAAAATGCATCTGCCATCCCGACGAATACGCGGACATATTTGTTTCCAAGCTCGGCAGAATGTCAAGATTCGAGTTTGAAACAATGATGCGTCAGCTCAGAATTGAAAATCAGATTATCGGCTACGAAATGTATTTCGGCGGCAAATTTATAAAGATTCCCTCAAGATATCCTCTCTGCAAGATGGTTGCCGAAGGTTACGCGGCGATAGGCGACAGCGCGTTTATGGCGAATCCGCTCACCTGTCAGGGCGTTGCCGATTCAATCAAGGCGGGCAATCTTCTCGCCGCTGCCATCAACGAAGGCGGCTCGGCCTCCGTCAGATCTCTCTGGAAATACCAGACTGACTTTTTCAAGCAGATAGGCTGGGAATATTTTGCCGCGGATATCACAAAGAGATTTATCCTCTCCTGCAAATCCGAGGAAATCAGATTCCTCCTTGAGGGCGGTCTGTTTACAAAGGACGAGCTCAAGTTGATTGCTCAGGGCAAAGGAATCATTCTTTCGACCTCATCAATTATTGATAAGCTTAAGAGAGGCAGAAAGAAATTCAAATTTGTTCTCGCCCTTGTTACATTCCTCAACAAAGGCAAAAAGGCAACATCTCTCGCAAAATCAATTCCCGCGAAATACGACAAGGGCAAAATTGATTCCTGGCAAAAGAGCATTGAAAAACTGTATGAATAATTTCAAAGTCCCGGCATATTGATGCCGGGACTTTTTGTTATCCGGTAACACACGCGCTAAATATATTTGCAATACAGATTTGTATCCCAGCACGGAAAATACGGATGGTGCCTTATTTCAAAACGGTAGCCGGGGCAGATTTCATTTATCAGCAGAGGTATTTCCCACAAGTCCCCGATTCTGTGATAGACCGCGATATTCAGCGCCGGTTTATCGCGCTTTATTGTTTCTTTCGCTCCGTTTACCGCGGGTATTTCAAAACCCTCGGTATCCATTTTTATATATTCCGTTTCAATGTTTTCACACAGAGTGTCAATCTTTACGCACTCAACGGGACTGCCCTTATCCGATACGGCGGATTGCCTTCCGGCAAGACTTTCAAACAGTAC
>JAFWRV010000055.1 GCA_017519685.1 Clostridia bacterium | reverse complement strand
TGCAACCCCCTTTAAGATTTTCTATCAAAATATACGGTGCAACACAGAAAAAAGACTTGCCTGTGGCAAGTCTTTTTTCTGGTCGGAGTGGCGGGATTTGAACCCACGGCCTCTTGGTCCCGAACGGTTGCGGCCGAAGGTTCGAATTTTCCTTATATTTCAACGGTTTTGAGCACTGAACAAATGATAATTATCCGCCAAATTATCCACCAAACTGTATTTTTTGAAATAAGATAAGCTTGGATGGATTGTTTTGACAAATTGACTCAAGCGGAATCCGAAACCTTGTTTTTGAGATAATCGCCGAGCTTTTTAACATCATCGCCAGTGTTGACTTGTTTGTAATCGATGTAATACTTATCTGCTGTTTCCGTTCCTGAATGACCGGCAAGCGCAGTTGTTTTTCTGACAGGTGTATCGAGAGAAACAAGCAAGGTTATATATGTATGTCTTAGATCATACATGCAGAATTTGTCCATATCAAAATGAAACTTTTCTTTAGGGTTAAACTTTTGCTTGCCGTAAATCCAACAATCAAGATCAATAAGATATGTATTGAATCTTCCAGTCAGAGCAGATCTTGAAAGCACTTCACCATTTCTGTCCGGGAAAATCAAATCCTTTTTCTTGTTCTTGCCAATATTCTCTTTTACCCATTCAGATAATGGGAACGGAATAGGAATGGGTCTCAAGCGGAATTCTGTTTTGGCTTTTCCGTCACGAATGACTGGCCTTTTGTCATTTTTGAGAAGAGCTGTTTTATTAATACTTACAGTGTATTGATCTTCATTTTCTTTGTAGGTTATATCTCCCCAACAAAGAGGAACCAGTTCTTCAGGCATCAAGCCACAAAGCAAAAAGAACCATACCATAGGAGTATACCTATGCTGGAAATTTAGAACTCTGTCGAGTTCTTCGGGTGTCAGCGCTCTTCGCTTTTTTCCTGAATCTCTGTCTTTCTTAGATTTTACCGATATATCTTCAGCATAATTAAAATCAAAGAAGCGTTCCTTTTTTGCCTGTTTATAAATCAGTTTCAAAACGCTGATTATTTGAGAGATATACTTTTGTGACGGGTAATCCTTCGTCGTTTTCAGCTTGGTGGAGGCAAATGCTCTCATTTCATTCTCAAGGATAAGCGGATTGGTATCTGCAAGTCTGTAATTACCGAGATATTCAATAATTACCTGGCAGCAGTAATAGTATTGGTCTGCCGTATGCTCACCAACTTGATCTTTGTAATTGTCATACCACTTAATAACATAATCAGCGACTGATATATCAGGGTCAACAATATATCTGTCTTTGAGCTTCTTGTACTCTTCGGCCTTAGCATCTGCATCTTCCTGAGAGATGTTTGAGTAGAACTTTTTGCCACAAGCTGTGCGGGTATAATACTTTATTCCGCCAATCTTGCTTAGCTTTTTCTTAGGCATTTCTGTTAATTCCTTTCTTCTCTTATGCAGATTCCTCCTTTGGTATTAGATTTGGTTTTCGTCGACCGAAATCATAATGCTTATCATTCCAGTCAAAGGGTTTATCAAAAGTTACGATTTTTTCATTAGGTAATGAACAGGTTGGAATATTTTTTAAGTATTCAATTACCGCTTTTGCATAAGGCTTTGTCGATGAAAAATCCTTATCGGCAAGGCGGCATATAAAATGAATATTGTTATCAGGGAAATAAGTAATTATTCCCCAGTTGTCATTCGGTTCCGATTCGGTCGGCCTGTAGTAATAGGTTACGGCATCGGAGCCTGAATTTTCTTTCATACGGCGAATCTGAACCTGCAGACATTCGCCCATATCGGTAAGAGTATCACCCATCTTATCAAGAGCGTTATGATAGGATCTTACCGCCGAATTCTCTCTCATCTTGTAATCTGCTGCCAGAGAAGAGAACTTCGTTTTATACGGCGATGTAGTTACCGAACCCCAACAGTTGACACAGATTCCGAGCCTTGATACCACAAAATCTTTTTCCATACGGTTCAGTTTTCTGAACGCTTTCCATACCGGTCTTGTCTGCAAAGCGGGCGCAGAATCGGAATTGAAATCAATGGATTTGTCAATTACATTTGAAAACTCATAGTCTGCCGTGTTGTCCTCATCGTAATAATTGTAAGCGGCATAATCGTTTTCTTCGTAATTTTCTTCCTCTTTATTTCTGCCGTAAAAGTCTTCTCTGCCGAAAAACTCAAGAGATGTCTGCAGATACCTTTCGGCTGTTTCATAGGAACAGTTGAATTCAAGCTGAATGTCGAGAATCGCGAGTTCGTTTTCTTTGTTGAAGCCGCCGTATTCGCAGGAATACTTTGCTGCTGTTCTTTTGAGCCTCTTGAATGTTCCGAGGGAAGGCACTGGTTTCATATATCTTTCCAGTTCAACGAGACGGAATACATCCTTCAGAAACCAAAAGGCAAATGTATCAAAACTTGCTTCCATACTCGGATCATATTTCAAAAGCAACCTCTGCAATACATAATAGCATATTGACTTAATATCTGCAATATCTCCGGGCGGAACATTACTGTCGGAATTCTGCTTTCTGAGGAATCCTTTTATCCGTTTGTTAAGCCTGTCTTCATAAAAATGCAGAAAATAATGGAAATAAGTCAGATCCTTTTCCTGGCAGGCTATACGCATTAAATCCGAAAGATGGTCTTCCCATATTTCAGGCGGAGCCGGCTTGAGGTTGAACTGATGCATGTAACTCATCTTTTTGAAGGTTTCATCGGGAAGAGTCTTTAAATCATAGTCCTCAAAATCCGGTCCCATTTTGTAGAACGCCGAGAGAGGTTTGAATTCGGAAAACAACTGCTTCTCTTCATTCGTCATCGTCATCATCTCAAATATCTTCTCCTGAGCGGAGAAGTCTGCCTTGCTATTCGTCAAAGTTTTCCGTTGCCTCCTTAATCAGTTTATCAGCATCCATTTCTGTAATATATTCGCCCCTGGCATATTCCGAATCGGTTTTAGCCATAATGTATTTATCTTTAGCTATATATTTAGCCTTGGCGCAGGTTTCTTCGCTGATTTTATTTCTGTTTTTCTTATGATTGATATTGTCTGTTACTCTGTAATAAATGTTTGCAATGGATGTTTCGCGGCTTTTAAGTTTTATGCCCTCTGTCTCTGCTTTTGCGGCACAGCTCTTGCTGCAATATCTCTTTTCAAGACTGTTTACGGCGACAAAATATTCGCCGCACATCTCGCACTTACGGATGGAGTGGCCGACACACAAGCCTTCAAAGAAATCGGCAAAAAGCATCTGTGAGAAGCAGTTGTAAATATATTCTCTGCCGATGTAACCGTCGGCAACATATTTGATGTTGGTTTCAACGACACTATTCGTGCTATGAAATACATTGTAGTAATCTTTATATATTTTATCGAATATTTTTGCGAGATTTGCTTTTGATGAATTCAAACCACAAATAGTCAACGAATCATTGAACCTGCCGACAGCATCATACAAATCTTTGATTCCGATTACTATATCGCAGGCATTCCAAACCAGTGAAAACAGCTTATCGTTAAACTTCAGAGATGATTCTCCGTCCGTTTCCGAAACTGAATCGCATATTACGCTTTCGCAGATGGTTCTGACGCGGTCTGCATCAACATATGCAAAAGGCTCAGATTCCCAGAACATCATTAATGTCTGAGTGGCATAATCCCAAAGCTCCTGTATTTCCTCCGGCTTTGTATCGTCCTTATGGCATCTGGCACACAAAGCCGCTTCGGTCATTTCAACTGCAAGTTCATATACGCTGTCAAAATCTTCATCCTGGTTGACAATATTCAAAGCCATACATGCGAGTGTGCCTGCATTGAATTCGGAGCCATTGTATTTAACGGTGTGGTTTACATATGTAAGCTTTTTCCAAATTTTTAAAGTTTCATTTATTTTATAACGTAGTTCTGCTGTGCTTATATCATAAGTTTTAGGTATAAAGTTATTCATATCGTGAAAATCCATGCAGTCACCTCCAGTCGAAAGAAATTGTATTGTCATTGAATTGTGATTGAAAACACCAATTTTGACATAAGGTATATGGAAGGATAATCAATCCATTGTTCTGATAACGCTTTTTACTATACCTAAGCAGACCATCTCATCAAGCGTGATGGTTTTGCCGTGATATACGCTTTCATTCATATATGAGAGAACGGCCTTGCCTTTTTTAACTCCGTCATATCGTTTGACGGTTGTTTCGTTGCCAATAAGGGCAACTACTATATCGCCTACGCTCGGAGCAGTGCTTTTATCTACTACAAGTAAATCTCCGGTAAAGATATGAGCATCTTCCATTGAATCGCCCTGGGCAGTGATAATATAGAAATTACCTCTGCCGAATATCTCAACAGGCAGCGTACATTTGCCGGCAATATCCTGCTCCTGAATATCGGGTTTGCCACAGGAAGCTGAGTTGTTGAGAATGAGAACGCTCGATCCTTCTGGATTGAAGTTGTTCATAAAAGTCGTTCCGACATTATGCCCGTCATAGGTAATCATTCCTCGCTCAGCCATAGCAATCAGATAATTCGATGCGCTGGCCCTGGTCATGCCGACAGCTTCACCGATAAGCGCTTTTGAAGGGGATTTACCATTATTTTCCTTTTGATATTTCTCTACAAACTCAATAATCTTCTGCATAATCTGCGGATCTTTTGAACGCATATCTACACCTCAATTTCTATCGTTTACTTATGTCAACGATAATATATCACACCGAAAACAGGATGTCAATATAAAATATTGAAAATCCAATTTGCAGTCACTTTTATGGTACAGCAAAGTAATTGCCGGTGGAGCGCTTGCGGCTGTTTGCAGTGCATTAGCTGGATTGATTATTACAAAGAAAAAGAAAGCATAAAACAGTGTGAACTTAGAAAACGGATGTACCGGTGTACCTTCCGTGGGTACATCGGTACATCTGATTCTTAAGTCCGTACGAAAAAGTTATATTTTCTCGTTCTTTCTTGATCCTTCAGCCACTCTAAAAAACACAGATTTTTTCAAGAGCGGCCATTTAAGGCATATTTTCCCCGATACCGTATCGGGGTTTTTGTACCGTTTTCCTTTCAGCTTTTCTTTGACAGACATTTCATCGTTTGAAATAATTCTATCGGATGAAAGTACAAAAAGGAGTTTAAATGTGGGTAATAATATGCTATAATCAAATCGACAAATCGGAATTTGCGGAGGCAAAAGAGATTATGTGGCTTGTGTTTGCAATTCTGTCCGCTGTTTTTGCGGCGCTCACCTCAATACTTGCAAAGGTTGGTATTGAAGGCGTCGATTCAAACCTCGCAACGGCTGTGCGCACAGTTGTTGTGGTGGCAATGGCGTGGATTATGGTGTTTATTACAAACGCGCAATCCGGTCTGTTGCAAATTGGCAGAAAAAGCTGGATATTTCTGATTCTGTCGGGTATTGCCACGGGTGCGTCCTGGCTCTGCTATTATAAGGCCATACAGCTCGGCGATGTTTCAAAGGTAGTGCCGGTTGACAAGTTGAGCGTGATTATTACGCTGGCCCTTGCGTTTGTATTTCTTCACGAATCATTTACGCTGAAATCTGCCATCGGCTGCGTGCTAATCGGCGCGGGAACACTGATTATGGTGCTGTGAACAAACAGAACCGCAGATATCGTTCGGCGAATCAAACAAATTCTAAGTTATAGCGTTGAACAACTATATTGAATTTGTTATTGAAAACACAAAAACAAAGTATTATAATACAAATACAAATATAGTTCTAAAGGAGTAATTGTTATGAAAAAAATTCTCGCAATAGTTCTTTGCATTGTTCTCGCAGGATCTTGCCTTGTTGCGCTTTCAGCATGCGGAAAGCAAGAGGGAGAAACAGCTGAAGCAACCGAAAATACAGAAACCGAAAATACTGAAACCGAGCGCAGAATGATTATCAACAGCGAGCCTGTTGTTATCACTGCGAAAGACGGCTTTGACAACGCGGGCGTCACCGAGCTTATCTGCGACGCCACCGAAACATACTCATTCACCAAGAGTGATGACAGCACTACCTGGAAAGTATTTGTTCTTGATGAAAAATTTGCCGACGGAGCAAGATATCTTGCTCAGGCACAGCAGCCCGCTCTTGAAGGCGACGGCACCCTTAAAATTGAAGAAGGCAAATATATCTACATCCTCTGCTCAGAGAGCGCGTTTACAGCCGACAGCGCTTCCGAAGCAACTCTCAGCATTGATTACGCGGCAGCCGATGATGAAGATGTAACTCCCGACAAACTCTTCACCAAGGGCGTATGGTCAGCAAGCATTGACGGCAAGATTGACACATATTTCATTTTTGACGATGAGTCAAACGGTCGCACCGAGAGAGCCGACGGCACAGGCGGAACTCCCTTCACCTGCGAGCAGAACGGCTATGACGCTGTTTTCCATTTCGGATCACCTGATGATGTTACCGAAGCAAAATTCAGCACAGGCGACAACACAGGTACATTCAACTACGGTGATAAGACCGTTGTTTATACATTTGAATTGGTAGCAGGCGCAGACCCCGTAACCTTTGAGGTCCCTGCCGCTCAGTAACTAATTCTTATAGCAATCCTTTGATAAATCCCGGTTTATCCGAATAATGACAAACACCCGGAGCGTGGGGATTTCACCCATTGCTCCGGGGATATTTTTTTTGCTTTTTAAATATAATTATTCTATTGACCGTCTGCATTGTTTCGGGTTATAATTATCTCATAAAATCAGGATTTGTCGGATTGATATTCAATTTTTTCATAAACAATAGAAAAGTTCATGTTATGGGTTTATAATTAAGAAAACGAATAAGGTCACCGGAGGGCAGTGTGCAGTAGCACAGGGGATCGTAAAGCTTATGCTTTGCAGGC
>JAFWRV010000054.1 GCA_017519685.1 Clostridia bacterium | reverse complement strand
GTAAGAGGAAATCAGGGCGTATGGACCATTAAGACTACCGACGCAGTTGAATGGCTCAGATTCAACGGAACATATACCACATCATCGGGAAACACATTCAATTCATCGGTCTATTTCAAAGCGGCGAATTATATGAACGCGACGGAAGGAGTAACCGTAAGCGATAATAACGGTGAAAGAACCTGGACAGTCCCGATGACATTCAATTTCAGCGGCGTTGATGAAACAGTTAAACAGACCTGGAGCGTGACATACAAGGTTAAGAATTCGTCAGTCTGGGTTGACAGTCCTTATTCGCAGGAAATCACAGTCGGCAAGACAGAGCAGTCAATCTCGCCGAAATCGGATGAATACGAGCCTTACTCGCTTGTCAGCGCAAACTGTGATTTCACCGAAATCGGCAAAGGCGCAAGAGGCGATATAACAATCGTCACCACAATTGACTGCAATAAAGTCCGCGTCACCTACACCGATGCCGCGACAGTAAAGACGAAAGCGTCAACATTCCAGACCACATCAAAGAGTAACGTTTCATTTACCGACGATGCAACAACAGGTCTGAGAACCTGGACAATCGGCTACAAGTTTGCCGCTCCTGCGCAGAACAATGAATTCAGAATCGACACCCGCGGAGTAGAGTGGACCGAAGCAAAAACAGTTAACGTTGAAGTTAAATAAGTATAAACAGATAAGCCGTCCGGATATATCCGGACGGCTTAAATTTTTTATTTACTTAAATTTTCATTGCAACCTCATAGGCGCGCCAGATGACCGACCTGAGGTTTCCGATTGAAAGGCAGTCACTGACCAGGTAAACATTCTTTGAGCCCTCTGTAAGAGGAGCGGGAATGTAACCGGCGCAGCTTATAACGCTGTCACAGCTGATTTCAATCTCTTTATCGTCTTTTCCGATGCAGATGATTGAGCCGTCTCTGACTTCCTTGAGAGTAGTTTCAAGAAATACGGGAACCTTGTTGAGAGCAAACCATTCTCTGAGATATGAGGAGTTCGCGAGGCATACGCCTTTCTGACTTACAAGGTCGTCTTTCATTTCAATTATTATCGGCTTTTTGCCCTGAAGCGCGAGTTCATAGGCGATTTCGCTTCCGGTAAGACCGCCGCCGATAACGGCAACCGTTTCACCGACCGGCTTCGTTTTGTTGAGGTATTCGCAGGCTTCAACCATTTTCTCGTGTCCCGGTACTCTCTTGAGAATTCTCGGAACCGAGCCGGTAGCTATAATGACGGGCGAGCCGCCGAATGAAGAAAGATCCTTGATTTCATCGTTAAGATGAACTTCAATATTCATTTTCGTCATCTGAAGTCTGTACCATTCAAGCAGTTCACGGAGTTTACCCTTGTAGCTTTCCGCGGAGGCGGGGATGAATGTTCCGCCGAGAATATCGCTCTTTTCGTGAATTACCGGATTGTGTCCGCGGAGCTTGAGCACTCTCGCCGCTTCCATACCGCCGATTCCGCCGCCGACAATGTGAACTGTCTTGGGGACTTTCGCTTTAACGATTTTATGCTTCTTCCACTGCATTGTTTCCGCGTTTACGGCGCAGCGTGCAAGGTGAAGACTGTCGGAAAGCTCCTGGTCGTTGGGTACGCCTTTATAATGGCACATATTGAAGCATCCGTTGTGGCAGAGTATGCAGGGACGGATGTCTTCCTCTTTTTCGTTCATCAGTTTTGTGACCCATTCCTGGTCGGCGAGGAACGGTCTGGCAAAGCCGGCGCCGTCGAGCTTGCCTGCGGCAATTGACTGTGCCGCGACTCTCGGATCGAGTCTGCCCGCGCAGACAACGGGAATATCGCAGAACTGCTTGATGTGTTCAACATCTGCAAGGTTGCAGTTTTCGGGCATATATACGGGAGGATGGCACCAGTACCAGGCGTCGTATGTTCCGTTGTCGCAGTTGAGCATATCGTAACCGGCATCCTGAAGGAGCTTTACCGCCTGCTCGGATTCCGCCATATCTCTGCCGACTTCGACAAAGTCCTCTCCGGGAAGTGCGCCCTGACGCATACCCTTCGTCTTGGAAACAACGCTGTATCTGAGCGAAACGGGGAAATCGTTTCCGCATTCTTTTTTGATCGCTTTGACTATATCCGTCGCGAAACGGTATCTGTTTTCAAGAGAGCCGCCGTATTTGTCGGTCCTCTTGTTGACATACTTGAGAGTAAACTGGTCAAGCAGATAACCTTCGTGAACGGCGTGAACCTCAACACCGTCAACGCCGGCGTCCTTGAGCATCTTGGAGCATTTCGCGAATGACTCGACAAATCTTTCGATTTCCTTCTGTGTGATTTCTCTTGAAGGAAGTCTGTCGGACCAGCGGTTGGGCGAGGGGCTTGCCGAAGCGGTGATTTTATCAAGATTCATAAAGGGTTTGCTGAGAACATTTAAAACCGGAGTGTTATAAAGCATTTCCATCATGCTGCTGACAGTGAATGAGCGGCCGAAGCCGGCAGTCAGCTGAACAAAAAGCTTTGCGCCGGTCTTATGAAACTCGGGCATCCACGCGGCAAGGTCCTTATACATTTTTTTGTTGTTTTCAAGCCACTGACCGAGCATGGGATTGTAAACCGGCTGGCATCCGGGCAGGACAAGACCGCAGTTGTTCTTCGCGACATTCATAATGAACTTTGCGCCGTCCTTGTCAAAATGGTTCTTTTCCATCCATCCGAACAGATCCGTTCCGCCCATACTTGTCAGAACTATTCTGTTCTTGATTTCACAGTTACCGATTTTCCAGGGGGTGAATAACGGTTCAAGTTTCTTATCCATAGCGCTCTTCCTTTACCTTTCGATATTTTTCAGCTTTTCAGCCAATGCGAGATAGAATTTCTCGTGGTCCTTTTTGTTTGCAAGTAAGCCGATTGCCGTGCCGTGGTCTCCCTTGGAAACAGGCATAACATTCCATATACCCGTTTTGACATCCGTTTCGTCATAGTCCCTGTGGGGCTCGTCAAACGGATAGGTTTCGGAGATTGTGTTGCAGAGTGAGTCGTTTGGTTTCCATTCCTCATCATAAACCTGTCCTGTGAGTGAATCGGTGAATTCCCTGTGGAACAGAATCCAGCAGCTTATCGGAGCAATAAGCGGATTGGTTGTGATTGACGGCAGACGTATGCCGGTCAGTTTACCCTCAACCGTGGTGTCAAAAGCGTAGGAGAAATAATATATATGAGGGCTGATTTCAATCATATTGTTGAGCTCCTGCATCCTGTCGGGGCAGAGGTCTCTCTGACAGGTATCGTCGCTGTGTTCAAGGAAATTCTTAACCGCTTTGAAATATTCGTCACAGTCATATTTACCCGGAGTGTTTGAAAGTCCGAACTGCTCGAGGTGGAAATCAACAACCCGTCCGTTGAGCAGTGATCTTCCCATGAATCCGGTATAGAGCGCGCTTAAAACCATCAGCGGATCGAAAATGTACAGATCCTTGGCGAAATAATAAGTTGACGCGCTGTTGTGCGGGGTGCAGATACAGGTGACACTGTAAATCAGTTTTTCCTGACCGCCTTTGAAAAGAGGAGAAACATCATCGGGCGACGCCTTGATTTCCTCGCTGCATCCGTATGTCATAAGATAGGTGAAAAGTCTTATTGTGGTGCCGCCGAAGGAGTGGCCTATCAGATGGATTTTTTTGATGCCGCCGTTTTTGTCTTTCCGGCCCCATCCCTCAAAAAGCGGCTTCTCGTATGTTCTGCCGTATCTGTCGTGACCGTGCTCCGCGCTGTGAGCGGCGCCGTAGTCAACGGTTGTGCCGGTAAGCTGAGCGTAAAGCTCGCAGGCTCTGTCCCAGGCGCTTGAAATCGGCCCTACCGACGCGGAGTAGCATTCATATCCGTTTTTACCGAGAAACTTCATCAGGTCTCCGCAGGTGGCGCCCCAGTAGGGGATAAGATTATTAAGACCTTCCGCGCTGCCCCAGCCGTTGAATCCGTGAACAAAAACAAAAGGATATCTGTTGTCAAAAGTCTCCGGAAGCGCTGAAGCGTTGCGGTCAGCCGCATAAGCGGAGATACACACAGAGCTCAAGGCGATGATAACCGCGAGCGCCGCGCTTATTGCGACTTTAATCGTTTTCAATTTAAACACCTCTGATTACTTGCAGGCGGCGAGCCGCTCGGCAATGAGTTTTCTGACGAAAGGAATAACTTCGTCCTTGGGAACTTTTTCGTTTATTTCCTTGTCCCTCGTGACAACCTCGCATAGGTTTTCGGCGAGGTTGCGAGGGCTTACTATAACCCTGACCGGAACGCCGATAAGATCGGCGTCGGAGAACATCGCTCCGGGTCTTATGTTTCTGTCGTCATAAAGGACTTCAATATTGTCCCCCAGCATATCTTCATAAAGCTTGTCGGAGAATCCCTTGCATTCCTCATCGTCGGAGCGCAGGCAGCAGATGTGAACCTGCCAGGGGGCAATGCTCATCGGCCATATCGGGCCGTAATCATCATGATGAACCTCGCATACAGAAGCGGCAAGTCTGCCGACACCTATGCCGTAGCATCCCATAATCGGGTACTGAAGATTTCCGTCCGCGTCGAGATACTGCATACCCATCGATTTGGTGTATTTTGTGCCAAGCTGGAAAATGTTGCCGACCTCAATGCCTCTTGAAATCGAGATTGAATGTTTTCCGCAGTTCGGGCAGATACCGCCGTCGGTTATTTTCGCGAGTTCAACATATTCAACATCACCGAGGTCGCGTGAAATCTTAAGACCCGTGTAGTGATATTCCGGCTTGTTGGCGCCGCAGGAAAGATTGTGTGTGCCTTCAAGCGATTTATCTATGATAACGGTGAATTTATCTTTATCTATTCCGTACGGGCCTATGAATCCGGCGTAAAGACCACAGTCTTCCGTGATTTCACCGGGATGAACTTCTTCGCCGAGATAATTTGTAAGTTTGGTTTCGTTGACATCAAGGTCGCCGCGGATGAATACGATAACATATTCATCGGTCATATTTTTCTGATATACAACCGCTTTGCAGCTTTCCTCAAGCGGAGTGTGAAGGAAATTGCAGATATCCTCGATAGTATGAATGCCGGGCGTATAAACAAGCTCAAGAGGTTTGTCCTCGCCTTCGCATTTGTTTTCCGTTATACATTCCGCGGCTTCCATATTTGCTCTGTAATCACATTCGCCGCAAATGGCGATTGAGTCTTCGCCTATCGGAGTCAGAAGCATATATTCGTGTGAAATGCTTCCTCCCATCATACCGCTGTCGGATTTGACCGTTACAACTTCGGGAATACCGCAGCGCGCGAAAATCCTGTTGTATGCGTCATAGCAGATTTTGTAGTATCTTTCAAGATCCTCCTGCGATGTGTGGAAAGAATAAGCGTCCTTCATCGTGAATTCCCTTACTCTGATAAGACCGGCTCTCGGTCTTCCCTCATCGCGGAATTTAGTCTGAATCTGATATATCATAAACGGATATTTCGTATAGGTGTTGGCGCTCTCCCTGACGAGCTGAACCGCCGCTTCCTCGTGTGTCATGCCGAGGACCATCGGGATACCGTTTCTGTCCTTGAATCTGCACAGCTCGCTTCCTATACTTGTGAATCTTCCGCTTTCCTCCCAGAGGGAGCCGGGCATAACGACCGGGAACTGAACTTCCTGACCGTCGATTGCGTCCATTTCCTCGCGGATGATGTTTTCAATTTTTCTGGTTATTCTCCGCATGGGCATATACGATGAATAAATGCCGTTGGCTACTCCTTTTATGTAGCCGCCTCTGATCATAAGAGCGTGAGAGTCAATCACGCAATCGGAGGGTCTTTCCTTGAATCTGTCACCTGCGAGTTTGTCAATTTTCATATAGCATTACCTCTTATCCGGGAATTCTTTAAAGTATATTTTACAACATAAAAAAAATTATGTCAATAAAAGTAATTTAGTATTATTTATAAATTTTTATTTTTACATACTTGCATTATTAAAAATCATTTGTTATAATATGCTGAATATTTATTGTCGGAGGCAATTATGAAAGGTAAACTGATAGTAATTGAAGGCCTTGACGGGAGCGGAAAATCCACTCAGGAGAAATTGCTCGGCAGCCGTCTTGACGCCGAAGGCAGAGAATGTGTGTTTATCAAACTGCCGAATTACGATGACGATGCCTGCATTCTTGTCAAGCAGTATCTCGCCGGCAGATTCGGGGACAAGCCCGAGGATGTCAACGCCTACGCCGCTTCATCGTTTTACGCGGTTGACAGATTCGTAAGTTACAACTGCTATTGGAAAGAAAGCTATCTCGGCGGGAAAGTTATCCTTGCCGACAGATATACAACCTCAAACGCCTATCATCAGCTGACAAAAACACCCCGTGAAGAATGGGACACCTACCTTGAGTGGCTTGAGGATTTCGAATATAACAAACTCGGTATTCCGAAGCCCGACGCGGTCGTTTATCTTGATATGCCGGTTGAAGTTTCACAGAAACTTATGACCGGAAGATATGAGGGCGATGAGGCGAAAAAGGATATTCACGAAAAAAACACCGGGTATCTCGCGAGATGCCGCGTGGCGGCGGAATACGCCTGTCAGGCGCTCGGATGGAAGAAAATCGAATGCGCCGCCGGAGGCGTGCCTCTTTCACCCGAAGAAATCAACGAAAAGATTTACGATTCAATTAAAGAACTTTTATAAAAGCGGAGGAGAATAATGCTTTACATTTATTTCGCAGAGGGATTTGAAGAAGTTGAAGGAATAGCGACTCTCGATGTTATCAGGAGAGCCGGTATAGATATCGAAACCGTGGGTATAGGTTCAAAACATATAACCGGTTCCCACGGTATAACCGTTCAGTGCGATCTTGACGATGAGGAGGCAACTTTCACCGGGCTTGACGGAGTCATTCTTCCCGGCGGAATGCCCGGCACAAATAACCTTATGGCAAGCGACCGCGTTCAGAGAGCGCTCGATTTCTGCAGCTCGACCGGAAAGCTTATCGCCGCGATATGCGCCGCTCCTATGATTCTCGGTAAAAAAGGACTTGTCAGAGGAAAATCCGCCGTCTGCTACCCCGGGTTTGAAAAATATCTCGAGGGCGCGGAAATACCCGATAAATACGTGTGTACTGACGGCAACATTATAACCGCCAGAGGAATGGGCAGCGCCGTTGAATTCGGTCTTGCCGTAACAGCATATTTCAAGGGCGGGGACTTTGCCTCAGAACTCAGAAACACCCTGGAGTGCTACAAATGATTAAATCCGAAATCCGCAGGCGCAGTCTTTTGCTGAGAGACTCAATGTCTCCCGAGAAGAAAAAGAGCGCCGATAAAAAGATATTCAATTATATTACGCAGAGCAGTCAGTATTCCCGCGCGGAAAAGATTCTGATTTTCGTTTCAATGGGCAGCGAAATAGATACCATTCCCGTCATAGGGGATGCCCTCAGCAGGGGAAAGACCGTTGCGGTTCCGTTCTGTGACGGC
>JAFWRV010000053.1 GCA_017519685.1 Clostridia bacterium | reverse complement strand
CTCTGCGAAGCGTTTGACAAGAGCGGACTTGAAAATCCGGCGGTCATAGTTGACTGCAACCACGCGAACTCCGGAAAGAAATATGACCAGCAGGTCAGAATCGCGAACGAAGTTCTCCACTCCTGCCGCCACAGCGCGGATATAAAGAAAATCGTCAAAGGATTTATGATTGAAAGTTATATAGAAGACGGAGCGCAGAAAATCGGAGAAAACATCTACGGAAAATCAATCACCGACCCCTGTCTCGGCTGGGCAAAAACCGAAGAACTGATATATACAATGGCTGAACAGATCTGAGGCGTAATATATTTTAATATCCCGTACGGCATTTTAATGCTGCGCGGGATATTTTTTTCTGTTTCCCGCCGGCGCCTTGTTTTTCAACGGTTTACGGGAACAAAGCCGGCCGACCGCCGTTACCCGTCTCTCCGGAAACCGCAGTGAGATTTTAACAAAATATTACAACTTTGTAAACTTTAGCACTCTCCTATTGACAGTGCTAAAACGTTGTGGTAATATGTGTACAGAACAAGGGAACAGCAAGTACAAAACAAGATTTAAGAAGCCGTCCCCCGGTGTTCGAAAATCTTACACGGCAATAGTTTTTATGCTTATGAAAGGAGCGATGATTTATGTTGCCGACAGTATTCGGAAGAGATTTATTTGATGATTGGTTTGATTTCCCGTTTTTCAACGACCAGGATATGAAACGCGCAGAAAAGAAACTGTACGGTCATCATTCAAAGGAAATCATGAAAACAGATGTCAGGGAAACAGATTCCTCCTACAATCTGGCAATGGACCTTCCCGGTTTTAAAAAGGAAGACGTCAAGGTTTCGCTTAAAGACGGTTACCTGACCGTTTCAGCCGAGAAGAACCACGACAGCGACGATGACGAAAACGAAAACGGCAAATACATCCGCCGCGAAAGAGTTTACGGCTCCTGCTCCAGAAGTTTCTATATCGGTGAGGATATCACCGAAAAAGACATCAAGGGCGAGTTCAAACACGGAGTCCTCAAACTCACGATTCCCAAGGTTGAGCCCAAACAGATTGACAACTCTACCAAATATATTGACCTCGACTGATACAGGCGCCCGGGTGCGGGCAAAGCCGAAAACGGCTGCCGCAGAAACTGCGGCAGCCGTTTTGTTTTTATTGATTATTCTTCGGGGATGAAAGCGTTGTGAATGACTCTTACAGCCTCGTCGGCGTCATTGATGTCAATCAGAACTGAAATCTTGATTTCACTTGTTGAAATCATCTGGATGTTGATATCCGCCTCAAACAGCGCCTGGAACATTGTCGCGGCAACGCCGGGGTGAGTTTCCATTCCCGCGCCTACGACGGAAACCTTGGCAACGTTTTTGTCGTCGCATTCGATTTTAAGTCCTTCAAGCACATCGAGATTATTAAGAATTTCAAGCGCAAGCTCGGAGTGGTCTCTTGAAACGGTGAAGGTGATATCCTTTGTATCGTTTCTGCCGACGGACTGAAGAATGATATCGACATTGATATTCTTCGCGGCAAGTTTTCCGAAAATCTTGTATGCGATTCCGGGAACATTGGGCACACCGATAATTGAAATTCTGGCGACATTTGTATCTTTTGTAACGCCTCTTACGAGCATTTTTTCCATTTTGACAGTCTCCTTAACTATTGTTCCGGGCACTCTTTCAAGACTTGAGAGCACCTCAACGACAACATTGTATTTTTTCGCCATCTCAACACTGCGGTTATTGAGTACCTGAGCGCCGAGAGTCGCAAGTTCGAGCATCTCATCATAAGTTATCTCATCGAGCTTGACGGCATTCTTGACCTTGCGGGGATCCGCGGTGTAAACTCCGTCAACATCGGTGTAAATCTGGCAGCGGTCCGCGTGCATTGCCGCGGCGATTGCAACGGCGCTGGTATCCGAGCCGCCTCTGCCGAGAGTTGTCAGGTCATCATACTTGTTGATGCCCTGGAAGCCGGCGACAACAACGATGTTCTTCTCGCTGATTTCCTGCTTGATACGGGCGGTATCAACCTTCTTGATTCTTGCCGCGCCGTAAACGGAGCTTGTGTTGAAGCCCGCCTGCCAGCCGAGCAGTGAACAGGCGTGATATCCGAGTTTTTCGATTGCCATGGCAAGCAGCGCTATGGATATCTGCTCGCCCGAAGCAAGGAGCATATCCATCTCTCTCTTGGATGCCTTGGGATTAATCTCCTTCGCCTTTTCGATAAGGTCATCTGTCGTATCGCCCTGAGCGGAAACAACCACAACAACATCGTTGCCTTCGGCATAAGTATCCGTCACTATACGGGCGACATTCATAACTCTTTCGGCGTTCGCGACAGAACTTCCGCCGAATTTCTGAACAATCAGTGCCATATATTTTATCCTTTCCCCGGTATATCAATAATCGGTGACCCTTATTACGGAACCGATTCCGTCAATACCGTCAAGTTTTGATTTAAGTTCCTTAACGCTGACCGGCGGAGTGATTAAAGCAAATTCACCGGGAGCATTTTCAATGAATTGTACATTTGAGAAACTCGAAGCGACCTTTTCCGCGTCCGCGTTTCCTCTTATATAAAACGGAGAAACAAAGTCATCATAAGGAATGACAAAGCCCTCCTCGCTTGCTTTCCATCCGAATTCCTTCCTGCAGCAGGTGTGCTTCGCGCAGTCGATAACATCGGCGGCTACCGCGCTCGCGGTCGGCATACTTCCCGCGCCCTGACCGTAGAAAACCACGTCTCCGACCGCGTTTCCGCGAAGGAGCGCCGCGTTGAAAACGCCGTTCACGCCGGCAAGCTGGCTTTCATTTCTGACAAAAGCCGGAGAAACAGAGGCGGTGATATGCCCGTCGCCTGTTTTTGAAGCGGACGCGATAAGCTTGATAACTCCGCCCCACTTCTTCGCGTATTCAACATCTTTGAGCGTAATATTGCGGATTCCCTCGGTGTGAACACTTTCGGGATAAACGTGCCTGCCGAAGCAGAGCGCCGCGAGAATACAGATTTTTCTGCAGGCGTCGATTCCCTCGACATCCGCAGTCGGATCCTTTTCCGCGTAGCCGAGCGACTGGGCGATTTTAAGCGCTTCGTCAAACGGCATATTTTCATTTATCATTTTTGTGAGAATGAAGTTTGTGGTGCCGTTGAGAATGCCGGCAACCTCGGTTATCTCGTTCGCGGCAAGGCAGCTGATAATGGGCCTGATAAGCGGAATACCGCCGCCGACGCTCGCCTCAAACATAAAGTTGACATTGTTTTCCCTTGCCGTGAGAAGAAGCTCATATCCCTTCATGGCAACGAGTTCTTTATTTGAAGTGACAACGCTTTTGCCGGATTTCAGACACTCCGTCACAAACTCGTAAGCCGGATGAAGCCCTCCCATTGTTTCAACAACAATTTTGACCTCCGGGTCGTCAATAATGGTATCGAGATCGTGAATAACCAGTGACTCAAACGGATCTCCGGGAAAATCTCTCAGATCCAGTATATATCTGACTTCAAGTCCTTCCGGAACACTGTTTTCCTTTATATGATTATAATTCTGTTTAAGGCAGTTTGCCACGCCTGAGCCGACTACGCCGTAGCCCATGATTGCAACAAACATCTTAACGCCCCCTTCCGGGTGATTAAAAATTATTCAGCTTATAATAACACATATTTACGTGATAATAAAGAAAAATTTTTTGCAAATGAAAAATTTTTTTAAAATTTTTTATATTTTATTGTATTTCGCATTATTTGGGTGTAGAATTTGAGTGTTAAACGGAGGGCTCGCAGATGGATATTATTGAAAAACGCAAGCACAATCTGATAAGTATTACTTACTTTTCTGTTTTTATAGTGATTTTTGTTCTCTTTATGAAATATGCGTTCTGGATTTTCGCTCCTTTCATAGCCGCTCTTATTATAGCGCTGGTTCTCCAGAAACCGATAAATTTCCTGTCGCAGAAAACCAGAATAAAGAAAAAACTTCTTGCCGTCGTGCTCGTTCTGCTGCTGGTCGCGGTCCTGATAGGGCTGATTGTTCTCATCGGTTATCTGGCGGGAAACGAATTTTACGGCTTCGCTAAATTCCTTTACTCAAAGATGTCCGCTCTGCCCGAACTGATAATATCCGCGCGGGACAGACTCGAAGCGCTGATAAACAGGCTTCCCGGAGGTGTCGCCGGCTCGCTTTCCTCGGCAATCAATGATATAGCCGGCAAAGCGATGAATCTGGTTAAAGAAAGCGAAACGGCAACGGAAGAAACCGTTTCAAACGCCTCGTCTCACAGCTTTGATTTCTCGGTTCTCGCGTCGCCTCTCGGCGGCATCTGGTCAACAGCGAAACAGATTCCTTCCGTTCTCATGGCAGTCCTCATCAGCATTATCGCCTGCTTTTTCATCACTTCCGACTATGAGGGATTCACGGCGATATTCAAAAAATCCCTTTCCCCCGAACATGTCAGGACCGTTGCGAAAGCAAAGCGTATCATAATCGGCGTGCTCGGCAAATGGGTCAAATCCTACGCCACTATAATGCTCATCACGTTTTTTGAAATCCTGATAGGTCTATATATTCTCAAATGGGCGGGGCTTTATACAGGCGGATATATATTCGTGATTTCACTCTGCATTGCGATTATGGATATCCTGCCCGTTTTCGGCACGGGCACAATCGTTATTCCCTGGGCGGTGATAAGTCTGTTCACCCACAAAATCGGGCTGGGCATCGGGCTTATCATAATCTATGCGTCGATTACGGTAATACGCCAGGTTCTCGAGCCGAAACTCGTTTCCGCGAATGTCGGTATGCATCCCGTCATCACTCTTCTGTCGATGTACGTCGGCATTCAGGTTTTCGGCGTGCTCGGTATTTTCATTCTTCCGATAAGCGTCATTATTGTCAAAACGCTGAACGAACAGCGCGTGATTCATCTCTGGGGCAATTATGAGCCGGAGCAGCTTGAGGAATTGCCCGCGGCACCCGGAAGCGGAGAAGAACCCGCGGCCGCGGAAGAACCCGCTCAGGAAGTGAAAAAAGACTCCTGATTTTCCGTTCTTTGTCACTATAACTAAATAAATTAATTAAGTATTGTAAACATTGCCGAAACCGTGAAAACTTCGGCAATGTTTTTTTATTAAAGTGATAAAAAAACATTGAAATCAAATTATATTTATGCTACAATTCATCTACTATTGTGAATTGTCTCGATTTACGTTAAGGAGGAAACATCTTGAAAACATACAGTGCAAAAGACATCAGAAACGTTGCCTTGGCCGGTCACAGCGGCAGGGGCAAAACAACACTTGCGGAAGCAATGCTCTATCTTGCAAAGGCGACCGACAGACTCGGCAGAGTTGCCGACGGCAACACCGTGCTTGACTATGACGCCGAAGAAAAGAGACGCAAGGTTACCATCACAACCGCTATGGCCGGATTTGAGTGGAACAACACCAAAATCAATATTCTCGACACCCCGGGTCTTTTTGACTTCGCGGGCGGTCTGAGCGAAGGCATCCGCGCGGCGGAGAGCGTTCTCATCGTTCTCGGCGCAGGTTCCGGCATTGATGTCGGCGCGGAAAAAGCATACAAAGCCGCAAACGACAGAGGAATCGCCAAGATGTTTGCAGTCACAAGATGTGACGCGGAGAACACCGATTTCTATAAAACATTTGACGCCATCAAGGAAGAATACGG
>JAFWRV010000052.1 GCA_017519685.1 Clostridia bacterium | reverse complement strand
TGCGCTTATACCTGACATAGTGAACGGGCTCACCTTTTTTATTCAGGCAATCAAAGCCGTTATTATACAGATATTCCCTTATGCCGTCGGCAGTTTTAACGGAGGGAATTGTTACAAAATTCTCTTTGCCGTTTTTGGTTAAGGTCTTTTTTCTGAGATACTGTCTGCCGGCTTCGTCATAAATGAAATACGGGGAACTGACAGCATCGAGTATATTCTTCGCAACGGGCACGGATTCTCTCTCATCATCTTCCCTGCCGGTATTTGAAGAGGTGACTATGGCAACCAGCTCTCCGCCGGAAACACAGGCGCAGTCGGTTATCTCATATCTGCCGCCGTTCTTATCGACAATCACTCCGTCTTTGTATGCGTAGCCGTTTCTGATATAGAGAGAGCCTTTTTCTTTGCTTTCGTGCTTATGGCGGTTGAATTCCCTGTAATTCTTTTCAAAGGTGACGCATACAAGGGCATCGGTGCAGGCGTTAAGGGTAATCTCATCATTGATATTCTGAACGAAATTACCCTTTTTCAGCGAGCTGTATGCTCTCTCAAGCTCGGGAGTTTCAAGGCAGAAACGGAAGGTTGATGAAAACATAGACTCATCCGCCCGCATAACCGTGCTGCCGTTCGATTTCTTATACGGCTTATACAGAGCAACGCCAAGTCCTGCGTCGGAAATCATAAAAATATCCGCCGCGTCAATCATGGGGATGAAATAGCTGTGCTCGTTTGCGTAGTTCATTGCCTTCATCTTATCACCGCCTTGTCTGTGAATAGTCCGGAAAAGCAGTCTTTCGACCTGTTTCCATTATACAGTCTAACACAAACAAAGTCCAAAAAAACTCTCTCAATTTTTTTGCTTTGAGGCAGACGGTCTGTCCCTCAGTCTACAAACTTATCCAGGCTCTTGATTGCCTTAACTTTTTCTTCCTGTATAACCTTAATATATATATCATACGTTATCCGGACAGACGAATGACCGAGTATACTGCTGACTATCTTAACATCAGCGCCGTTTGAGAAAAGCATAGTAGCAAATGTGTGCCTTAAAGTATGAACACCATAAGTTTCGCCCTTGAAGGTTATTCCTGAGTTATAAAGCACCTGATGAAAAGCACGGTTGAAATAACAAGGTGTGCTCTGCGTTCCAAACTTTGTGATAAAAACATATTTGCTTTTTTTACCGTCTCTCTTTTGAAGGACTTTCAAAGCTTCATATGCTTTCTTTGTCATAGGAACGATTCTTGTTCCCGCTTTTGTTTTTGTACTGTTTTGATTCAATAAAGCATATTTTTCTCCGGGTTTGTCTCCGTTTCTTGTTGTAACAGCATTTTTATTGACATCAATTGTTCTTTTCTTGAAATCGATATCGTCCCAGGTTAAAGCAATAGCTTCACCGATTCTCAGCCCGCTGTAAAGAAGAAATACAAGTCCGGGTCCGTTCCAATACACAAAGCGGCCGGTTGAATATGTTCTGTAACATTCTTCCTCAATAATCTTTCGCTCATCCTTGTCGAATATCCTGATTTCCTCAACTTCGCGTTTTGGAATAACAACTCCTTTGCACGGATTGCGAAGACCCGGCATTTCCGTATCAATATAATACGCGCAAACAGTATTAACCATTTCATAAGCTTTTTTTATTGTGGATGGCGCAAGACCTTTTTCGTTCAGGGCAATCACCATATCCTGAACATCTTTTGTGGTGATATTATCAATCCGCGTTTTACCAACATAAGGAATCACATTAACCCTGAGTGTACATTCAAGCCGGGCAAAAGTTGAAGGCTTAACCTTCATTGACATAATATTATCGAGCCAGTATCTTGAGATTTCCTCGAAATTCCTGTTGAATCGCTCCGGATTATCCTTATCCAGCTTCAGATCATAAACAAACTGATCCATTCTTTCGACGACTTCCGACTTATACATACTGCTCATTCTCTTTTTGTGGGATTTACCTTCGGAGTCAGTCCATCTGAATTCGCTGACCCATATATCTCTTTTTGAATCGTGATATAATGTTCCTTCATGACTGAGTCTTCTTGTTTTTGGCATAGTTAAAGCTCCTTTAATGTTTATTTCAGCTTCAACACTTGCATAAAGCGGCAAATACCAATGAAAAATATAACTCCTTTCAAATTATTCCCAAATCCACACAAAAACAGCCCTGTTTATGAACAAAGTATTAACAAAAATGGCTGAAAAAGCACCAAAATGACATCTACAGTCTATGTATTCGGCAATTTACAGGTCCGTGATTCACCCTTTTTAATTCTTCAATGGGGCACTTTCTCTAGAGCATCTCAAAAATGTCCCGAAAAATCAACGGATTGAGCGCACTGCTTGTGGGGGTAAATACTGGGTAAAAACCATTGGAAAATGCGGTAAAAACGGGGTTTGTGAATCGTGTCTCAGGAGACATTTTACACAGTTTTTTACCCCGATTTTTCAGACTTTTCAAAAAGAAAAAGTCCGCAAATCCTTATATATCAAGGACTTACGGACTTTAAGTCTTGGAGGTACCACCCAGATTTGAACTGGGGAATCGCGGTTTTGCAGACCGCTGCCTTACCACTTGGCTATGGTACCGAAAAAAATGGAGCGGATGACGAGGCTCGAACTCGCTACCTCCACCTTGGCAAGGTGGCGCTCTACCAGATGAGCTACATCCGCATAAATGGTGCCTTCGGCCGGAATCGAACCAGCGACACGCGGATTTTCAGTCCACTGCTCTACCAACTGAGCTACAAAGGCAAATAATAAGACCTGTATAGAATATATACAGGTCAATGGCGACCCGGAACGGGCTCGAACCGTCGACCTCTAGCGTGACAGGCTAGCGTTCTAACCAACTGAACTACCGGGCC
>JAFWRV010000051.1 GCA_017519685.1 Clostridia bacterium | reverse complement strand
TGCACTTGTTGTTTGCCCCGGAAACATAAGGACAATAACCAGACACAATATTGCTGACCACAGCATTTCTCCCCGAAGACTGACCTCCCGCAGCTGTATTTGGCATTCCAAACGGGTGAACTCCATTCACAAGGATTTGAAAGATCAGAACAGCGAGGGAGAAGCAATCAGTTTCACGGGTAAATTGTGTAGTAGGGAGCGCAAGATCCTTTCCCTGAAGTTCTGGAGGCATGACGGTGAGGAAGATGACTATTACGAAGAAGACTACGACGGCAAAAAGTCAAGCAAAGGCGCGACAGCAGGAAAAGTTATTTCAATAATTATGCTTGTCGCGACGGTTGTTGTCTTTGTTCTCGGCTGCTTTGTTTCCGTCTTCCTTGATAACGGTTCGGATATAGGCGGAATGACATTCTCAACCTACGCCCAGGATCCGCAGGCCGGTGTTATCACAAAGGGTTCACTTGTTATCGCGAAGAAAATCGCTCCCGATGAATACGCCGCGCAGGATACGGTTATCGTTCCCTCGTCAACAGGCGAAGGCTGTGATATAATGGGCGTAATCAGTACCGCTCCCGAATCAGAGGAAAGCTGTCTTCTCACAATGACCAATTCCTCAAATCCGAACGGCATGACAGGAACATACAGAAGCGCCGACACACTCGGTAAAGCGCTTTACTTCCTTCCCGCCGCGGGCGGACTTCTCAACTTCGCGACACATAACGCGATTCTTGTCTGCATTCTCTTCATACTGCTTGCGGCGCTCTGGTGTTTGATTTTCATTCTTATTGAAAAATCCCAGTCCGGAAAAAACGCCGATGACGGTGATGAGGATGAAGACGATGATGACGACAGCGACTCATCCGAAGAAAAAACAGAAGAATCCGAAGAAGACGATTCCGACGAACCCGTTTATAAATTCTGATTGACAAAACAGCGCTGCCCTTGGGCGGCGCTTTTTTTAATTATAAACAATCTTTTTTCTACTGCTGTCATACGAAATAATGAATTTTAAAATTTCTTTTCAAATACAGTTTACATTGAAATAAAAATAATGTAAAATATCTGTACTATTATATTAATTCATTAATAATTATTTTGTCTGTGTCAATCAGACGTAACGGCTGTATCTTATTCAGCAAATTTTAATACGGAGATAATTATATGAGTAAAATATCTTCATCCGTTGCGGCTTTATTGTTCGCGGCGGCAGGCAGCGCAATATTCTATATATCTTTTGTCAAATGGATTCCCGTATTTTACGCGGTTTCGGTCGTACTGTTCGCCCTTGCGGCGGGGGCGATTGCCGCTCATTTTTCATCCGGCAAAAAAATTCTAAAATTCATACTGACTGCCGTAATTTACTCGGGTGTCTATATGGCGCTGACGTTCCTTATCAACAATGTGATTTTCAAAGAGGGAAACGCAAAACTTGCCGGAACGATTATCTGCGCGGTCAATCTTCTGTTTTTCATTTGTTTCTATCTTATAATGTCTAAAGGAAAAGAAAAAAAGAAGATACTCGCTGTCGTTGCGTTCGTGTTATCCGCAATTATTTCAACAGGAGAAATCATATCAATGTTTGCATTTCCCGACATTTTTAATAACAATTTCAAAAGAAGTCCCGTTCAGATTGAAAGCTCCGCTGTTTCAAGGGAAACGGCGAAAGAAATCAAAGACGCCGACTTTTATATCGCTCCCGACGGAAACGACGAGAATGACGGAAGCCTGTCCTCGCCTTTCCTGACATTTGAAAGAGCAAAGGAAGCGGTCCGCTCACTTGATAAAAGCGACAGAAAAGGTATCACGGTTGCGGTTAAATCAGGCGATTACAGGGTTGAATCCCTGACCTTCGGGAAAGAGGATTCCGGAAACGAAAACTGCCAAGTTACCTACCGCGCCTACGGTGACGGCGAAACGGTCATTAACGGCGGCGTTACGCTTCCGACTGATAAATTCAAAAAGGTTACCGATGAAGCGGTACTCAAACGTTTCAGCAAAGAAGCTTCCGACAAAATTCTGTGCTTTGACGTAAACGATGTTGGCATAACGCGAGAGCAATACGGCGAGCTTTACGCCATCGGCAGTTACAACACCGCCGAAAGATATGACGGAAACTATTCAGGCGAAATTTACAGCGAGCTTTTCATTGACGACAAGCGTATGACGCTCGCGAGATACCCCGATAACAATGAGTATCTTTATACCGGAGAAGTTGTCAGGGAAGGAAAAGGCAGAGAAGACAGCAACGCCAACAGAAATCCCGACTATGAAAAAGTCAGGAATCCCGAAACCGATGTCTATAAAATGGATGAGGAACTTTCCGAGAGAATACAGTCGTGGGATACGCTCAGAGACGTATGGATGTTTGGCTATTGGCGTTATGACTGGGCTGACGCTTCAAGTCCTGTCGGAGAGGTTGACCACGACAATCTCACGATTTCCCCGAAATTTGTCAGCGTTTACGGCGCGAAAGAAGGAGCTCCGTATTACTTTTTCAATGTTCTTGAAGAACTGACAGAGCCCGGAGAATGGTATCTTGACCGCGACAGAGGAATAATATATTTTTATCCTCCCGAGGGTTTCTCGGAAAAATCCACTATTGACCTTTCTCTCGCGACAGATAATATTATAAAAGCCGAAGGCACTTCTTATCTGACTCTTGACGGATTTACGGTAAAAGGCACGAGAGGAAATGCGGTCAGCATAAACGGAAACGGCTGTGTAATCAGCAACTGCCTGATTAAAAACGTAGGTGAAAACGCTCTGATTATGAACGGAAGGGACAACACCGCATACAACAATGAAATCACGCGCACCGGAAAAGGAGGCATTATCCTTGACGGCGGCGAGCGTGAAACACTCAAGCCCGGAAATAACAAGGCGGAAAACAATCTGATTCACGACTGGTCGGAAATTTTTGAAACATATCAGCCGGCAGTAACTCTTAACGGAACGGGAAATATCTGCGCGCACAACGAGATTTACAACTCGCCTCATGAAGCGATTACCTGGTCCGGCAACAATCATACAATAGAATATAACCTGATTCACGATGTCTGTCTGCTCGCGGACGACGGCGGAGCGATTTATTCCGGCAGGAGATGGGACTGGTACGGCACCGTAATCCGTTACAATCTCATTTACGATCTCGGCTCGGGCGACCATAAGCCGGTGGGAATATATCTTGACGACGCCCTTTCGGGTCAGGAGGTTTACGGCAACATCATAATCAACGCTCCGAATATCGGAATTCAGCTCGGCGGAGGCCGCGACCTTCAGGTGCACGACAATATAGTCATCAACTCCGACAAACCCGTCACCTACGATCAGCGCGCTCTTTCCGGTCTTCCCGGTAATGAGAGCAGCAATTTCCACGAGCATTACAAGGAAGGCGGCAGCTGCTGGAAACTACTGGAAGAATCGCCGTACAGGAATGACTTCTGGCAGAAAGCGTTTCCGCAGATGAAACTTTTCAGCAGCGATTTCAGCGATACCGATAATCCGGACTTTGTGCTTAACCCGGCATACAGCACCGTTACTCACAACATACTGATTTCAAAATCCGGAAAAATCGGAAGAATAGACGAGATGCCGTATAGATTCAGCACAATCGAGGATAACCCCTGTTTCAGACTCTCAAAGCTCACGAAAATATTCAGGGACCCCGAAAACGGCGATTATACGCTGCTTGAAGACGCCCCGGTTGATTTTGAAATCGATATACCGTCAGCCGGAGAAATCGGAAGACAAACCAATAACTCAACAAAGGAGAATAAATAATAATGTTAACTCAGATTTCAATTTACACGGAAAACAGAAAAGGTGTTCTTGACCATATAACCGGTATTTTCACCGACCATCAGATAAATGTCGATGCCATGGTCGTTAACGACAGCGCGGAATTCGGCACGGCAAGATTCATTGTCGATAAAGCGGACGAGGCGGTAGAAGCGCTCAAGGAAAACGGATACATCGTCAGAAAATCACCGGTTGTAGGCGTATTTCTCAAGGATAACTACGGCGAACTCAATAAGCTCCTGCGCATTATATCCGACGCCAATATCAATATTGACTATATCTATGCAACATTTGACAGAGGAACCGGCTCTCCGATTGTTTTGATTAAAAACGAGGAGGATACCGATATTATTGAGAGTATAATCAAAAGGTCGGGTTACAGCGTAAAATAATATTGACAATTATACCGGCGTGTATTATAATACATTCAATTGAATATTTCCTTATTCAGAGAGGCGGAGGGACAGGCCCTGTGATGCCCGGCAACCTGTATTATTACAAGGTGCCAATTCCTGCGGCTTTTGCCGAAAAATAAGGTTTTGCCCGCCGAAACCTTGGCGGGCTTTTTTTTGGAGGTTTTTTATGTCAGACTATTTCTTTACATCCGAATCCGTGACCGAAGGTCATCCCGATAAAATATGCGATAAAATATCGGATTCAATTCTTGACGCCATTCTCGCTCAGGACCCCGACGGCAGAGTCGCCTGCGAAACCTGCACCACCACGGGTATGGTGCTGATAATGGGCGAAATCACTACAACAGCCAACATCGATATTCCCGCCATCGCGAGAAAAGTAATATGCGATATCGGCTATGACTCCTCGGAAAAGGGCTTTGACGGAAACACATGCGCCGTTATTTCATCTATTGACAAACAGAGTCCAGACATAGCGATGGGCGTTGACAGAGAAGGCGCGGGAGACCAGGGAATGATGTTCGGTTACGCATGCGACGAAACTCCTGAGTTTATGCCGCTTCCGATTTCACTTGCACATAAGCTTGCCGCAAAACTGACGGCAGTCAGAAAAGACGGAACTCTCCCCTATCTCAGACCCGACGGAAAGACTCAGGTTACCGTTGAATACAATGAAAACGGAGATCCCGTCAGGATTGACACGGTCGTTGTTTCATCCCAGCATTCGGAAGATGTTTCCGGCGAAAAGATACGCGATGATATAATTAAAAATGTTATTCTCACAACCGTTCCCGCGGACCTTATCGATAAAAACACAAAATATTTCATCAATCCCACCGGGAAATTCGTCATAGGCGGACCTATGGGTGACAGCGGTCTTACGGGAAGAAAAATCATTGTTGATACTTACGGCGGATGCGCGCGTCACGGCGGCGGAGCTTTCAGCGGTAAGGATTCGACAAAGGTTGACCGCAGCGCAGCTTACGCAGCAAGATATATTGCCAAAAACATTGTCGCGGCGGGTCTCGCGAAAAAGTGCGAGGTTCAGCTCGCTTACGCAATCGGAGTCGCGCAGCCCGTTTCCGTTTTTGTTGACACATTCCGTACAGGTAAAATCAGCGACACCGATATTTCCGCGCTTGTCAGGGAAAAATTCGATCTTACACCCAACGGCATAATCAATTCACTCGGTCTCAGAAGACCGATATACAGTCAGCTTGCCGCTCTCGGTCACATGGGAAGAACAGATATTGACGTTCCCTGGGAAAAGACCGACAGAGCAGATGATTTGAGGTTGAAATAATGAAACTGTCATTGGTAGTCCCCTGCTTCAATGAAGCCGGAAATATACCGCTGTTTTACAAAGCGGTCAAAAAAGACTTCGAAGGCGTTGACTTCGATTATGAGATAGTCTTTGTCAACGACGGCAGTAAGGACGGTACTCTCAGAGAACTGAAAAAACTGCTTGAAGGAGATATTCCCGTTAAAATCGTTAATTTTTCACGAAACTTCGGCAAAGAATCGGCTATGTACGCCGGTCTTGAGAATTCCGAGGGCGATTATGTGACAATCATCGACGCCGACCTTCAGCAGAGGCCGTCAATAGCTCTCGAAATGGTCAGGACTCTCGACTCGAGACAGGAATATGACTGCGTTGCCGCGTACCAGCAGGAAAGAAGCGAAAACAAAGCCGTAATATTCCTCAAGGATATGTTCTATAAAATCATCAACAAGTTCGCGGACACCGAGTTCAGACAAGGCGCAAGCGATTTCAGGACATTCCGCAGACCGATGGTTGAAGCGATTCTTGAAATGAAGGAATATTTCAGATTCAGCAAAGGTCTGTTTTCCTGGGTCGGTTTCAACACGCTCTTTATCCCGTATAAGGCGGCAGACAGGGCAAGCGGAGAATCCAAATGGTCGATGCTCAAGCTCTTTGCCTATGCATTTGAGGGAATATTCGCGTTCACTACCGCACCGCTGAGGATTTCGACCTGCGCCGGCGCGCTTTCAATCGTCGGAGCGCTGATTTATCTGATTGTCGAACTCATCAGGCATTACGGATTCAAATATCCGTTCGGCAATTCAACATCCGCGATATTCTGGATGTTCATAATCGCCGGCGTTCAGTTGATATGTCTCGGTCTTGTCGGCGAATATCTCGCGAGAATATACGTACAGACAAAAGGCAGACCGATTTATATTGCAAAAGAAATTCTTAAAAATGATAAATACAGAGGTTAATTATGGAAAACATCACTGTCAATGAAAAGAAAGTCAAGGATATAGAGGTTGACGGCAAAACCTATGAGCGTTATGCCATCAAGACCCATGTTATAACCGAGGTTGACGATATATGCGACGTTGCCGAAAAATACGCGAAAGAGCATCTGAGCGACGGCGACATTCTGTTCATCACGGAAAAGGCGGTCGGCTGCACTCAGGGCAGAGCAATTCCGATGAAGGATATCCATCCGAGAAAGCTCGCTGTTATTCTCAGCAAATTCGTTCTCAAAACTCCTTACGGCATCGGACTCGGCATTCCCGAAACGATGGAAATGGCTCTCAGGGAGTGCGGCACTCCGAGAATTCTTTTTGCGGCAGGCGTTTCTGCTTTCGGCAAAATCATCGGAAAGCGCGGCTGGTTTTATAAAATCGCGGGTGAAAAGGCAAGATCCATTGACGGACCGTGCGACTGCACCCTTCCGCCTTATAACGAGTGCGTTTCCCTTTCTCCCCTCAATCCCGACGATGTCTGCAAAGCTGTGTCCGAAAGAGTCGGAACTCCGGTACTCGTTACGGATATCAATGACCTCGGCGGCGTAATTATGGGCGCCTGGCCCAAAACCATTGACAGGGATTTAATGGCAAGAATACTTAAAGACAACCCCCTCGGGCAGTCTCACGAGCAGACTCCGATGGGAATAATCAGAGAAGTCAAATAATAACTGACAGTATTCCGGATAACCTTTCGGTTGTCCGGATTTTTTAAAATTAACGATTCAGCGAACATTTTATGTGTTTTCATCCGTATATTATGTGAAGCCGGACGGAAAGGAGGCATAACATGGATAACGGTGCAAGTAGCTACCGCCGTTTTCTCGATGGTGACGATAACGGTATCGCCGAAATAATCGACAGATACTGTGACGGTCTTATACTATATCTCACTTCATTCACTCGGAATACAGCCGACGCGGAAGATCTCGCTGAGGATACTTTTGTCAGGCTCGCGATTAAGAAGCCGAAATACAACGGCAAAGCGTCCTTCAGGACCTGGCTTTACAGAATCGGTCACAATATTGCCGTTGACAGAATACGTAAGAATTTCAGAGAAATACCCGTTGATTTTACGGATTATGATATTCAGACGGCTGAACTGGAAAACAGTTATATACGCGAAGAGAATAAAATCCTTGTTCACAGAGCTTTGCTGAAACTCAGCGGCGACCACAGGCAGATTCTCTGGCTCGTTTATTTTGAGGGAATGAGCGCCGAAGAGGCATCAAAGGTTATCGGGAAAAGCCGCAGAGCAACGGAATCGCTGCTTTTCCGCGCGAAAAACGCTCTGAAAACTCAACTTGAAAAGGATGGATTTGTATATGAAGACACATAATGAAATGTTTGAAAATGTCATCGCAAGGCGCGATGAATACGAAGTAAAACACAGACAGGCAGTAAAAAGAAACATAGGATTGACCGCGGCGGCGCTCGGTCTCGTTCTGGCGGTCGGAATCGGCGCCGCGTACGCAAAATCAGACACCCGTATCGGCAAAACACAGGGCGCAGAAAGCGGAAAAGAAGAAACCGTAAACAGCATATCGGATGAGAATTACGGAACCGACAATCCGGAATACGAAACAAGCGTTGCCGATTATTCAGCGGAATATGATCATGAATATTCGACATCCCTTTCCCCCGAAGATGAATCGGCAATCAAAGAAAAAGAAAAAATCAAATCAGAGGCAACGCAGACCGAAGAATTTATCTTAGCGGGTGAATATCATACGGTTAAAAACGATGAAAAACAGACCGATACCGGAGCAACGCAAATATCTCAGATTCCCGACGGAGATACGGGAGGAAACAAAGCGTATTCAGGCGCGACAGGATATTATAAAATCACTCCCGAAATAATAAACGGACCCGCAATCAAAACCGAAGGTACTCCGATTACGGACAGAGAAGCCGAAGAATACATCAAAACAAACGCTAAAAGTCTTGTACAGGGAATCGCTTTTGACAGCCAATACGGCGGCCGCGGTGAATACAGCATCTGCACAAAAGGATACGGACATGTGTCAATAGATGAAAAGGGAACAAGAACTTTTAAAGCGGATTTCATTGACTGCCCGATCCTCAGAAACGGTAAGATTGTCGGAATAGTTACTCTCTTCCGCGACGACATTGACAACAGCAAGATTTACAGCAGCGTTTCTTACGGCGGAAGATATTCCGCATTACAGAAAGCGCTTGACGAGAATCCCGGCGAGGACCTTGTATTTGTCTATGACGGCATGGCTCCCGAAATAATCATATCAAAGGATAATGAAATGTATTTCAATCCCGGGCACGCTGAATATGTTGAAGGATATGACTACTATTCCGCGTTCAGGACTGAAGGCAACACATTCTCGTCCGATGATCTGAAGCAATGCGTGACCGTAACCGCATAACTTAATATTATCACCGTGGACACGGCAACCGACAGCGGCTGCCGTGTCTTTTCCGTTTTCCGCCGGTTACAGTTTGTTAAAATTAAAACTATTGATTTTTTATATTATATGTAGTATAATGCGATATGTATAATTATATTTGACGGAAGATGATATTTATGCAATTCAATGAGTTTGCGGGAGTTTACACACTTTTGCTCACTCCGTTCAACGAAGACAAAACAATCGACTACCGCGCCTATGAGGAATACGTTTCCTGGCAGGCGGCATTCAAACCGCAGCATCTCTTTGCCGTATGCGGCTCCTCGGAAATGACCGCG
>JAFWRV010000493.1 GCA_017519685.1 Clostridia bacterium | reverse complement strand
TTTCGTTCAAGCAACCACCAAAGATCAATTTCGGAGTAATCAAAACCGAATCCGAGAACATACACATCCCCGAGAATAAAAGCGTCTATCCAGGATTTGATATCGGGCGAAACTCCTTTGCATTGTAATTCGGTATATGAGTTTCCCCTTTTCCTGGAATAATCTATAATTCTTGATAAAAGATTGGAATAATAGTATAGACTCAGTATCATACTGTCCTGCTTTTTTGCTTCGCCGTGAATATGCCATATGCGATTGTTTTTTCCATTAAAAGGAACATTCTGATATGAGTGAATCAGATATTTTGGTTCAACTTTTTTGCCCTTTTCGGTATTGCGCGCGTTTTTATCAAGATAATACTTTGATATTCTCTCTGATTCTGTCGCCGCTGTTTCAAGCCGATAATCATAATTTGTTGTTATTATATCATCGAAGCCCGCATTAAGAATCAGACGCAAATCCGCTCGCAACATATCATTTTCCAATGAACCGTAATATCTGCTTGGGGCAGAATCGAGCGCCACTTTAATATCGCCGTCCGCTATAAGTTTTGCCCTCAGAGTCATCGGAGCCACAAGACCATATTCGAGGTTTTCCGGTAAATCGTCTCTTCTGCGCAAATCACTTAAAAATGAATTCCAGGAGTTTTCACCATAACAACGATATAACCCGTTACCGAACAATAATACCTGAGGAAACATTATTTATCACTCCTGTGAACAGTTTACTTTTTTATTATAATTAATATCGTAAAAAATTTCAAGGTTAATTTATCTATTTGATTAATTGCAAACGGCGGTGTATTTATCGCAAATAAAGAAATTATATGTTGACTTTTATACTGCATATGATATAATATTGCCGTATGAAGGTGGTGATAATTATGCAGAAGGACAGAGACTTTTTATTCTCTGTTGCCAAAAGGAATAACGGCGTTATCAGATACTCTGACATTGAAAGCGCAGGTATTTCAAAGGATGTTTTTTTAAGATTCATCAAAAATAACGCTTTTGAGAAAGTGTCTCACGGAATTTATATCTCTCCCGATACATTCCCGGATGAATTGTATCTTATGCAGCTTCGGTTTCCGAAAATCATTTTCTCTCACGAAACAGCGCTGTATCTCCATGAATTATCCGAAATGGAGCCGTCGCCTGTTTCTGTAACAGTTTGCAGAACATACAACTCAAAAAGCCTTATTGCTGCCGGTATCTGTATCAATTATTGCCCGGTTGGGATTTATAATCTCGGACTTGCCGAAATATCATCCAATTACGGCAATCCGCTCAGAATATATGACAGGGAACGTACTGTCTGCGATATTATCAAAAAGCGTAAAAGCATCGATGCTTCGGTTTTTAACTATGCAATCCGAGAATATGTTAAATCAAATGACAAGAAGCTTAATACTCTGATGGATTACGCAAAAAAGATGAATATTGAAAAAACCGTAAGAAATACACTGGAGATTTTATTATGATTCAGACAGCAAGGCAGCTTAAAGACAAAATCCGTAATCTTTCAAACGGTGAAAGCGGTAAATCGCAGATTCTTATAAGAAACTACGCTATGGAGAGATTTCTGGACCGATTGTCGAAATCGGAATATAAAAGCAATTTCATACTTAAAGGCGGTATGCTTGTTTCATCACTGGTCGGGCTTGACAAGCGCGGCACAATGGATATTGATACAACAGTAAAAAATATCCCGCTCAACGAAGCCGATATCCGCAGAATATTTGCCGATATTTCAGGCATTGATACAGAAGACAATATGAGTTTTGAAATTAAAAGCGTTTCGGATATCATGGATGACATGGACTATCCGGGGCTCCGTTTTATGATTGAAGCAAAGCTCGAAAATATGATAATCCCGCTGAAAATTGATGTCTCGACCGATGATATTATCACTCCCGGCGCTGTTGACTATGAATACAAAACAATGTTCGGCGATGCGGCTATTCATATTCAGGCATATAATATTGAAACCATTCTTGCCGAAAAAATTGAGACCATACTTTCAAAAGGACTTTTGAATACAAGAATGCGTGATTTTTATGATATTTATATTTTGTCTCTCACATGTAAATATGATTCCGAAACACTGAAAGAGGCGCTGAAAAACACTTCCGAAAAGAGGAACTCCTCCGATGATATAGTCAACTATGAGCATATTATTGAAAATCTGAGCAATGACCGGGCTGTTGAAGATTTGTGGTCGAGATATAAAAACGGTCACGACTATGCGGATACAATTGAATGGAGTGCTGTTATCGAAACCCTCACATCTATTTGCGCAGATGTTATAGTATAGGGAAAACGCTCGCGTTCCTATCAATACAATAACCTTAACACACAAAAGAACTCCGATTTGTTACAATCGGAGTTCTTAAATTATACGCCCGCATCTCAATCATTTCTCTTTTTCTTTATACCGAATGCCGATGCTCCGGCAACAATTGCGACGATTGCGGCTCCGGCAACGGCGACGGTGATTTTCAGTCGGCTGTTTGACAGATTGCGGGAGTCCGCTGTCGTTTCAATCTGCGTTGTATCAGGATCGGGTTCTGTGGTTTCCGTATAATAAACGCTTTCGGTTTCAGAGTAATCCGTAACCGTCGGAATCAATTCTTCGGGAGTGGCGGTTGACGGCTGTGTAGTCTGCGCGGCTGTTGATTTTTCTGTCGTTACCGTCTGAGTTACCGTGGTTGAAACTGCGGCCGCGGTTTCGCTGTTTGTTTCGCTGACAGTCGTTTGCGCGGTGGTTGCGGTGCTTTCCGTAACGGTTTCGGTAACCGTTGTCGCCGGCGCGGTTGTTGTCGTGACCGCTGAAGTTGTCTGCGGGGCGGTTGTTTCGGTCTGCTTTTCGGTTGTCGTGGTTACGGGTTTTGCTGCCTGCGTGATTTGCTTCTGCGTGAGCTTTTCCGGTTGGGGATTATTGAGCTCAAAGAAGTTTACCGTATATGTAACCGAGGCGGGTCCGGTTATTTCCACGCGGAATGAATCTCCCGGGCTGTATGTTATCTCCGACGGCTTGAAAATTATACACTGTTTTTCGCCGTATCCGGCGCTGTTGTAGTTGAAATATCCGTCTGTGCATCCTTTGTAAAATCTCCAGACTTTACCGTCGGACTGCCTTGTCAGGGTAACTCTGGTTTCTTCAAGACTTCCGCTTACCGAAACGCTCCACGGATGGTAGTATTTAAAAACTTCAAGCGGCGTGTTTGCGGCAGGCCAGGCAACTCCGTGATATGAAGTAACCGCGCTCGTGTCAAACGCGTACATGCTGCTGAATGAATTGACATATCCGAAACCTGTTTTTCCCATAGACGGATTCAGAACCCAGCGCCTGTGACCCAGACGGTCGATATTGGATTTGTCGCTGTCTGCCATAAACCCTTCCAGTATCGCCTGTTCAAGTGTCTTGAATCCGCGGGAGATATTTGATTTTCCGTTTGCCTGCTTGTCAAACATTCTCCGGTTCATACCGAGCGGCCTTTTCGGATTGTGTGACAGTTCGCCGTTGACAGCCATTGTCAGAGCGCCTGCCTGACATTGCTCCACATAACTGCTGTCGAGCGTAACGGGATCAAGCCCTGCGACATATCTGACCTGGTTAACGGTTGCCAGCGCGCGCTTCAGAACATCCTTTGACAGCCTTCCGGGTTCATACGGTATCTTAAGTGAGGGCTCAATGATATAGGTCGGTGTTGTGTAGGTGATTCCGCCTGTTGATTTGAAATAGTTTGAAATCTCCC
>JAFWRV010000492.1 GCA_017519685.1 Clostridia bacterium | reverse complement strand
CCTCCCTGACAAACACGCCTCTTCCGGAAAGAAAGTCAAATACCTCTTTTTCCGCTCCCTCAAGTTTCGCCGCCCTGTCCGCGTCGGCATCGGCGGAAACCGCGTACTGAGCGCTCATACGGTAGTTTATTCCCGCGGGAAGCATCGCCTTCGCCGCCTCATAGAGGGTGCAGAAAGTCCTTTCGGAAATAAAGCGGGCAAGCCCGAGCATTTCGTCGCTCAGCAGAGGTTCATTGTCCTTGACCTCCGAAATCTTTTTAAGCCGCTTTACATCTTCGGGCGGGGTATCCGTTATTTCAAAAATTATCCCGAGGGATTTCCTGTTTCCCGCTCCGAACGGAACCGTCACTCTGCATCCCGCGCGTACGGTTTCCCCGAATACGGGCGGAATGATATAAGTGAATTCACCGTCAAAGGAATAATTCGCCGCTTCAACGGCAACCTTTGCGTATTTCACTTATCATCACTCCAAATCAGATATTTCTTATTTCCTCGGGCTCAACGATGACATATTCACCGTCGAGAATCTTGTCAAGCGCAAGGGTAACGGGCTTCTCGGTTATTATTTCGTGGTTTTCCTCTGCCTCGGCCGCTATCTCCCTTGCTAATTTTGCCGTCGCCGTTACAAGCGAGTAACGGCTCAGGTGGTCCTGGAGAATTCCGTTTAAATCGGGATTAAACATTGTTGATTACCTCACTGATTATATTTTTATTTCTTGAGTATTTCATCTTTTCGGCTCTGACTACCGTTTCAAAATCAAAGACCGCCTCCGCCAGATTGTCGTTTATGACAATATACTGGAATTCGTTCGCTCTCCTGATTTCCTGCTCCGCGATAAACAAACGGTGCATCAGAGTTTCCTCGTCCTCAGTTCCTCTGTTGCGGAGTCTGTCCTCAAGCGCCTTCATTGACGGCGGCATAAGAAACACGGTTACGGCGTCGGGATAGATTTTGCGGATTTTTTCCGCGCCCTGAACATCTATTTCAAGGACCACATCTATTCCCTCACGGAGCATCTCGTCAACGGGCGCTTTCGGCGTGCCGTAATAATGGTCAGCGTACTGCGCGTATTCAAGCATTTCGCCGTCGGCGATTTTCTTGACAAAATATTCCTCCGAAACGAAATAATAGTCTCTGCCGTCAACCTCTTCCTCCCTGACCTCACGCGTGGTCATCGAGATTGAAACCTTGATATTGTCGTTATTCTCTTTAAGTATTTTGAGGACCGTGTCTTTTCCGCAGCCCGACGGCCCGGAAAAAACTATGAGGATTCCCCTCTTGTCATCCATCTTCTTCATCCTCCTGCCCTGACTCCTCGAAGTCGTAAATCCGGTTCGCGACAGTTTCACTCTGAAGATAGGTAAGAATCACATGGTCACTGTCGGTAATGATAACCGCTCTTGTTCTCCTGCCGTGTGTGGCGTCAATAAGATTTCCCTTTTCCTTGCTCTCCTGCACGATTCTCTTGACGGGAGCGCTGTCGGGGCTGACTATCGCCACAAGACGGCTCGCGTTTATCATATTGCCGAAGCCGATGTTTATCAGTTTCATGTCTGCTCCTTATTCTATATTCTGAATCTGCTCACGGATTTTTTCTATTTCCGATTTGATATTGACAACCGTGCCCGCTATCGCGACATCGTTGCATTTCGAGCCGATTGTGTTCGCCTCCCTGTTCATCTCCTGAACAAGGAAATCCATCTTCTTGCCCGTCGCCGTGTCCGAATCAAGGAACACGCGCATCTGGTCAATATGACTGCGCAGACGCACCGTTTCCTCCGCCACGGCTATTTTATCGGCAAATATCGCCGCTTCGGTGAGTATCCTCTGTTCATCAATATGAACCTCACCGAGCATTTCGTGAAGACGCGCAAGAAGCTTTTCGTTATATTCGCGCACCGTTTCCGGTGAGCGCTCCTCAACCGTGCCGACACAGTCAAGAATTGTATCAAGCCGCGAGAGAACATCCGCCCTGAGTCGTTCGCCCTCGGCTTCGCGCATGGATATGAATTTTCCGAGCGCCTCGGCGGCAACCGTCTTAACGGCATCCCAGATTTTATCCTCGTCCTCCGGCTGCTTCCTGATGACGAGAGCGTCGGGAGTTCTGATGAGGTCGGAAACCCTGATGTTGTTTTCAAGCGAATAGGTTTCCGAAAGCTCTCTGAACGCGTCAAGATAGCTTTTGACGAGAGGGTGGTTTACCTCCACCACCACATCGGGTTCTTCGGTCGCGTCTATCTGAACGTTGCACTCTGTTTTGCCTCGCTCCATCGCTCCCATAAAGAAGCTCTTGAGCTTTTCATCCAGAAAGCCGTAGTTTCTCGGCAGTCTGGAACTGAATTCAAAATATCTGTGGTTGACGCTTTTGATTTCAACCGTAATATTCAAGCCGTTTACGACACCCTGCGCCCTGCCGTAACCGGTCATGCTTTTTATCATTGGTATCACTCCGTTTAACTGCCGCATCCGCAGCAGGTTGATGTGAGAACTTCGGGTATCTCCCTTGTAAGTTCATCAGCGGAAAATCCGAGTTTAATAAACGCGGGGCTGAGCATACCGGCGGTAACCGTCGCAAGATAAACTCCGCGGTTGGCGCAGTAGTTCATCGCGCTCCTCGCGAGACCTTCGACAACGGATTCGTTGTTTCCCGAAATTGAGGTAAACTTCATTTCAAGCGTGTTATAAGTAAACGCGCATTTTCCGATTTCGTTTCCCGCCTCATCGAAAGCGACATATCCCGCCGAGTTTTCCGCCGTGTCAACAGGTTTGAAATTTATCATTTGTTTCCTTTCTCCTGACCGGACGCCGCAAGAAGAGATTTGATTTCCTGCTCTGTAAGATCCCTGTATCTGCCCACGGGAAGAGTGCCGAGCTTTACGGAACCTATCGCGGTTCTTTTAAGCCGCGCCACCTCAAGACCGAGGGCTTCGCACATGCGCCTTATCTGCCTGTTCCGTCCTTCATAAAGAACAATCTGAAGCACGGTCCTGCCTTCTGTCTTTTCAATGACGTGAACCTCCGCCGGCGCGGTCATACGCCCGTCAAGAAGGATTCCTTCCGACAGCGACTCGACCTGACCTCTGGTCACATCGGATTTAACGGTAACTCTGTAAGTCTTGGGCACATGGTGGGAGGGGTGCATCATCGCGTTCGCGAACGCTCCGTCATTGGTGAGCAGAAGCGCGCCCTCCGATACTCTGTCAAGCCGGCCGACCGGATAGATTCTTTCCTTTATGTCGGATACGAGCTCGGTCACGCACTTCCTTCCGAGGTCGTCGTCGGTGGTCGTGACATATCCTCTCGGCTTGTTGAGCAGGATATAATAAAGATTTTTCGCCTGAACAACTCTCTTGCCGTAAACCGTAACGGTATCGTGCTTCGGGTCAACGCTGTCGCCTATTTTGGAAACGCGGTTATTGACCCTTACAACGCCTGCGGCAATAAGCTCCTCGGACTTTCTTCTTGAAGCTACTCCCGCCTCGGAAAGAAACTTTTGTAATCTGATTTTATCTGCGGGCAAAGCCAACACCCCGTATCATTCTGCTGTTTCGTCCTGCGCGGGAGCGGAATTCATATATTCCTCAACTGCCGCGTCAACGCTTGTGTCCTTATTCTTGAAGGAGGCGATAACTCCGCTTGCCTTGTCAACAAGGTCGGGAACCATACCGATAACTCTTTCGACGGATCCTTCCGCGGCATTGATGTATTTGACCGAGACGCTGCCGTTATTGATAACGAGGAACGCAACCGGAGCGATTGTGATGCCGGCTCCGCCGCCGCCGCCGAAAAGCTCCTGATTTGATTTTGAGGGGAAATCGCTTCCGCCGGAAGCAAATCCGTAAGTTACTCTCGAAACGGGGATAATCTGGAGAGTGTCACTGACCCTGATGGGGTCGCCGATGATTGTGCTGACATCAACAAGATCCTTTATCTTTTCGATTGATGTGCCGAGAATTCCTGATGCTGACTGTTCTTTCATTTCCTGTCACCTTTCAATTATTATTTTGAATATTTTTTACTTCCTCTGCGGCCGCCGGCTTCTTTGCCCTTGAGCCCTTGAGGAATTTTATCAACACTTTAAACACAAGACTGAAGCCGAGAGCGATGAACGCATTGATAAGGCGCAGCGGCCTCACCGATACCGTGACATGAAGTCTTGCGTTGCTCCTGCCGTAAATGAAATCGGGATTGACGTCAACGCTGTATTTTTTGACTCTCATCGTTGAAACGATAAATCCCATTGCCGGGAATACCTCCGCGCAGGTCTTTGCGTATTTATCCGCGGTGGCGGCGCTGTCGCCCTCGCCGACAAGCAGGGAAATATAAATCTCCTCAAAAAGGAACGCCCTGCCTATTCTTTTCATTCCCGATTTCAGCGAAGCGACCAGACGCTTCAGCAGGTCAACAACTCCGCTGACTCCGTTGTTATGATAAAACCTCAGGAAGATATTTTCCTTGCCGCCTTCTTCCTTGGGCTTTTCTTCGGTTTCATCGTCTTTTTTCTCTTCCTTGGGCTTTTTCTCTTTCTTCTTTTTCTTCTTCTTTTACTTTTTCGGCTTATTCTTATCTTTCGGAAGAATATTGAATTTCAGGAAAAGCCATTTCACGCAAAGAGAAATCCCGTCCTCGGAATGCACTGTCACTCTGACTCTTACCGCAAGGACAATCACAAAAAAGAGGACAATGCCGAGAATTATTTTCCAGACCAAAGGTCAGTCACCTCCCCGTTTTTTATTCTTCGCCGTCTCCGGCCTCCTCATCCTCCGATGACGCGCCGGTCTGCTCCTCTATCTCCGCCTGGAAGAAATTGCGTATCTGCTCGCCCTGAGTGCTGTCGATTTCATCGTCACGCATTTCAAGGTCCTCCGTCTTTTCGGGAAGCTCGGGAAGATCCGCGAGCGATGTCAGGCAGAAACACCTGAGAAAGTTCGGCGTCGTTCCGTAAAGAAGCGGTCTGCCGGGAAGCTCAAGCCTTCCTCTTTCCTCAAGAAGGCCCTTCTGACACAGTGTGCCGATAACTCCGGAGCAGTCAACGCCTCTGACCTGCTCAACATACGCTTTTGTCACGGGCTGATTGTAGGCAACAACAGCCAGCACCTCAAGCGCCGCGTTTGAAAGCGGGATATTCTTTTTAAGGTCGAGTACCGCGCGGATCTGAGGAGCGTATTCCACGCGGGAACAAAGCTGATATTTATTGCCGAGTTTGAGAAGACATATACCGCTTCCCATATTGTCATACTGCGCGCCGATTTCAAACATACAGTCGCGCACATCCTCAATTTCAAGCTCGAGCGCCTCGGCTATACGGGTTATCTCAAGCGGCTCGCCGGACGCGAAAAGAATCGCTTCGATTGCCGCTCTTGTTTCATCATTCCTCAATCTCTATTTCCTCCCCTCTGCCCTGAAGCAAAACAATATCGGGATTTTTAATGTCGCCGTCAACCGAAATGCGTTTTGCTTTTACCATTGAAAGCAGAGCAAGAAATGTGGCGACCATTTCGGAACGGGATTCCGACTTTTCGAAGAACGACAGGAATTTCTGTCTGTTCCCGCTTCTGAATCTTTCAATGATTACACTGATTCTCGAAGAAACAGATACGATTTTATGGGCAACTATGCCGCTGAAAGCTTCCACGGGCGGAGGCAGTCTGCGGAGTCCTTTGCCGACCGCCGCGATATACGCCTTGAAAATATCGACGGGCTCGTGGATACGGGTATAGGTCATATCGACCTCGATTTTTTCGGGCTCCCTGTAATAATAGTCAAAGCCGAGCCCTGTTTCGCGAAGCTTACCCGCCACAAGTTTGCAGTCTCTGTATTCAAT
>JAFWRV010000491.1 GCA_017519685.1 Clostridia bacterium | reverse complement strand
TGAAGCCGCAGGGGAAGAATACGCGATAGTTGTTTCCGAAAACGCTTCTTCCACGGAAATGTACGCGGCCGAGACATTGCAGGAATATCTGTATGTGCTTAATAAAACCGTTTATGAAATCATCACCGATAATCAGCCGTTTGACGGCTTTAAATTCTGTGTCGGCGCAACCTCTCTGTATGATACGGCCGCTGATATTGAAGGCAAGCCCGCCGATTCTTATGTTATCGCACCGTTTGCCGAAGGCCTTGCCATTTTCGGCGCGGGCGGTCGCGGTACTCTCTACGGTGTTCATTCATTTCTCGAGGATTACTGCGGTTTTAAATGCTACGGTTGGTACCCCGCAATGGTTATGACTTCGGATAAAATGGAGCTTCCGAAGGAAAAAATCGAATATGAGCCGTATTTTGAATACAGGAACACCGACTGGCGCAGCGGCTGGATGGCATTGTATTCTGTTTCGCATATGCTCAACGGCACTTATCAGTCGTCCGTTCCCGAACAGGGCGGTAACATCCCTTATCTCGGCGAAGCAAGCTGTCACACGCTCTCAACTGTTTTCTGCTCCGCGGGCAAATACTTTGAGAGCCATCCCGAATATTTCGCGTTGCGTGACGGTGTGAGAGTTCCCTCGCAGCTGTGTCTGACCGATGAAAACGTTTATGAAATCGTCCTCGACGAGGTTTTGAATGTTCTGAAAGAAGAACATGACAGCAAAGCGGATTTGCAGATTATTTCGCTGTCTCAGGCGGATAATAACGATTATTGCGAATGTGACAAATGCAGGGCTCTTGACGACGCGAACGGGTCGCACGCCGGCTCATTGATTACGTTTGTCAACCGTATCGCCGCGGCTGTTAAAGAAAAGGGCTATAACAATGTGGCTTTCGATACGCTTGCCTATCAATACACACGCAAGGCTCCGTCGGCCGTTAAACCGGAAGATAATGTCATAGTCTGCCTCTGCACGTTTGAATGCTGCTTTTCACACGCTCTGGATGACGAAAGCTGCCTGAGAAACAAGGAACTGATTGAGGACCTTGAGGCCTGGTCAGATATCTGCGACAGATTATATATCTGGGATTATACGACCAATTACGCCTATACGCTCGGAATATTCCCCGATTTCAACGTTTTGCAGAAAAATATGCAGTGCTTTTATAGTCACGGAGTACGGGGCGTTTATGAAGAGGGAAATTATTACGTTGACCGCTGTGATACGGAATTCGGAGAACTCAGGACTTACCTCATCGCTGAGCTTCTTGAAAATCCATTCTGCGATTTTGACGCAAAAATGCTTGAATTCTGCAATTACTATTACGGCAATGGCGGAAAATATATATGCGAAATAATTGATGAAATCACGTCCTGCGTTAAAGGACACGTGGACCTTATCTGCCGTATGGGCGATACATTTTCAATTGATGAAAAAGAAGCGGAAAAGATTGATAACCTCTGGAATAAAGCCGAAACCGCCGCCGCTGATTCACAGGATGCTCTTGATGCCATCATGCGAAGCAAGCTTTCATGGCGTTATGTCAAGGCAATACTGGGGCTTGGAGAATTCAGCGGAACGCTTGATGATAACAGAGAAGCAAGAGAAGCGCTGTACAATGATCTGATTACACACGATGTCAGGATGATTGATGAGTGGACCTGGATAGAAGACGATTTCTCCGAATATGAACTGATACCTGTTGAAGAATGGGAGTATGCGGACCGTTTTTATTATCTGGTCTATAATCCGAACGGCGGAAAAAACGGGCCCGAAAATCAGTGGGCGTTTAACGATATCATTTCCGACAAAGTTCCGACACGCAAAGGTTTCCGCTTCCTCGGCTGGGCAACAGATGCCGGAGCGTCAAAGGTCGAGTATCTGCCCGGCGACAGAATAGATTTGAAATCCGACCTTATGCTTTATGCCGTCTGGGAGGAAAGCGACGGACACGACTACCGCTTCAAAGAGTTTGAGTGGGCAGATGACTTCACCGCAAAGGCGGTGTATGTCTGTTCCTATGACAGCAGTCATACAGCTTATTATGATGCGAAGGTTACTTCTGTAATTGATAAAAAAGCAACGTGCATCCAAAGCGGCAAAATAACATACACCGCAAGCTATGACGGCCATAAGGACACCAGGCAGGCGACCGTCCCGGCAACCGGAGAGCACATTGACGGCAATAATGACGGATGCTGTGACGAATGCGGTATGTGCAAATGGTGCGGCAAGGTTCACGACGGCAGTTTCCTGCAAAATATAACAGCATTCTTCCACCGTATATTTACGGCTTTATTCGGCGCAAAATACTGAGGTCGCAATTGTTAAAATACAAAAGTAAGTTTTTATGCTTGATTTGAGGTGACGGTATGGATTCATACGATTTAATCATTGTCGGTGCGGCGACATCCGGGATTTATCTTGCCCGCAAGATGGCAAAAAAAGGTTACAGCGTCAAGGTAATTGAGAAACTTCCTGAGGAAAAGGCGGGCACCAAGATGGATATATTCCATGTAACCCGCTCCGATTTTAACAAGTTTGATATTCCCTGTGTTCACGAGGGCGACCCCGAGTGGGCGTTTGAATTTACGGATAATCATTTCTCTTCTCCTTCCAATAAATACCATGTCAATACTGCCGCCGAAACGGTGGGGCTTCATATGAAAGAATATGTGGCTCTTATGGCAAAACTCGCGCGTGAGGCGGGCGCTGAAATCGTTTACGAAGCGTCATTTAAGGAGTTCGTTTTTTCGGACGGCGTTATTTCAGGCATAAGATACTCAACTCCGTCCGGATTGCAGGAGGACAGATGCAGGGTTGTTGTTGACTGCTCCGGCATAGCGTCCGTTGCCAGACGCGCCCTGCCCAACGGCTACGGCGTTGAGAATTTCAGAATAGAAGATGATGAGTTGCTCTATGTAATTCTCAGATACGCGAAATTCGACAAAGAGCAGATGAACACCTTCTGGCTCAACACCAAATCCTGGTACGCCCCGTTCTCACAGAATAACACCGAGAAGATTATCGGCACAGGAGCGGCATGCAGCTATGAAAAAGTTGAGAGAGACGCGGCAAAACTTGACAGCGTTTCATCACACGGAGAGTTTGAGCTTATAAAAACTGAAAAAGGTGTCACGCCTTACAGAAGACCGCCTTATTCACTTGTGGCGGATAATTTCATTGCCGCGGGCGATGCCGCCTGCCTCACAAAGCCGGACTGCGGCGAGGGCGTTACCTCAAGCATGGTTATGCTTGATATTGCCGCCGATGTGCTTCACGCCGCTTTCAGTCAGGGCAGGACAGATAAAGAAACTCTCTGGGAAATAAACCGCAGATACAATCGAGCGCAGGGCGCCGATTTTGCTCTTGTGAGAGCTTTCCTCACAAAATTAGTTAATGCCGTGACAGATGACGAGCTTGAATATTGCTTCAGAAACAGAATCATTTTCAACGAAACATTTCTCAATAACGGCGATGTTACCCCGAAAGACGCGGTACAGACCGTTGTAAAGATTATAGGCGGCATTTCGCGCAAAGACATTTCGCTTAAAACCATAGGCGCGGTCTTATCGGGCGCCGGACTTGCCTTTGAGCTCAGAACCCTTTATATGAACTTCCCGAAATCTCCCGACGCTTACCCGGTATGGGTTCAGACAGCCGAAAAACTCTGGAAAAAGGTAGGTAAAGTAAAATGAGTAAAAAGTCAGTTTTAAAAAGATTCTGAGTTTATTCCTCTGAAAGGGAAATATGTTAGCGTAACCGTCATTTACGCAATGGATAATATTACACCGTTAAACTACCGCACAACAGGGTTTACAACAGCGGCATAAATAAAAATATCTACCATTTAAAAGATTAACGCCACCCGAAATTAACGGGTGGCGTTTTGCGCTATCCTGTTGTTTATAGTTCAATTATCCTGATTCGAGCTTTTAATTGTATTTTCAATCAGTTCCTCAATACCTTTGATTGTGCGCAGTTTGGAGCGGTCGATTCTTGTCGGCTGTATTTCAATGCCGTAATCCTCAAGAGCGGTGAACAGTTCTATGAAAGCATATGAATCGAGAAGTCCGCTTTCAATCAAATCAATATCCTCT
>JAFWRV010000490.1 GCA_017519685.1 Clostridia bacterium | reverse complement strand
TTTCACAATCGGAAAAGCTTGACGAAAAGCTGACTCAAAGCGGTGTCAAGCACGAATTTGTTGTATTTCCGAATTCCGGACACGATCTGGCGGGCGACCAGGAGCAGTCCAACCATATTTACAGTCTCATTGCTGAATACGTAAAAACCTATCTTAAATAATTACTGCAGAATATATTTCAGGCTATAATAAAGAACAATCTCCTGTATCTGTTATGGATACGGGGGATTTAATTTCACCAAATCGTTATCAAAATTGTTTACATAATGTTATTATTTTTATAATTGAAAAATATATTTATACTGTTATAATTATAATTCAAAATTAAAAGACCTCTTTTTTGTCATCCGCAGAATTGATGATTTTTGAATAATCCGCTTTTTAGGAGATTTTAATTATGAAAGCATTACATAAATTGCTTTGCCTTGTTTTATCTTTCGCTTTAGTTGCTTCTGTTTTGCTTGAAACATCTGCCGAGACCGGAGCCGCGTCTTATCCTTCCGAGGTCCCGATAATATACATTCACGGCGAGGGCTCCGCAATCGGAACTTATGATGAGAACGGAGAATTTCACCGCATTGACGATATGACAGTTAACGGCGATGAAATCACATCTCTGCTTAAAGATAACAGCGATATTCTTCTTAAAGCAACGGTTACTCAGGACTGGTCCGATTTTTGCGATCTTATTGCCGGTTATATGATTGATTCATTCGGTGAGCTCGCTCTCGGCAAAGACGGTATGCCCACGGACGGTTCGGTCAGCGAGGTTATTTACAGCGAAACAAGAGTAAGTCAGCAGTATTCCAATGACGATTACTCGCTTGATAAATATGCGTTTGACTATGACTGGCGTCTTGATCCCACCGATAATATGAAAAGACTTCACGATTATGTCGAAACGATACTGAAGGTGACAGGCAGCGATAAGTATGCCATTGTGGGCAGATGTGAGGGCGCTTGCTTAGCCGCAACCTACTGGGAAACATATCACGACCCGAGGATAACCGACCTTATTCTCTACGCCTCTGCGGCAAAGGGCGTTATTCCTATCGGCGAATCTTTCAGCGGCAATATGTATGTTGATCCGGAATGTGTTGAGCGCTATGTTTATAATGCTGACCTTAATTTAAATATCCCCATAACCGATTATATAACGCTGACCGATCAGATGCTCAACAGTTTCCTTAAAATCGCGAGCGATGTTTACGGTCTGGACTTCGCCTGCTGGTCTGTCAATAATGTGTATCAGCAGATTTATGACACTATCACGCCAAAAGTATTAAAACAGACTTTCGGAACTTTTCCCGGCTTCTGGGCAATGTGCGAAGACAGATACTTTGAGCAGGCGAAAGACGTGATTTTCGGCGATGAAAAAGAAGATTACGCGGGTCTGATAGGAAAAATCGATAACTATCATTATAATATAATGAACCGTATCGAAGAGATTCTTCTTAGCGCAGAAAAAAGCGGAGTGGATGTTTCCAATGTGGTGAAATACGGATTTCAGAGCTATCCGCTCTCAAAAGACAGTATGGTTCTGTCGGATGAGATGTGCCGTGTTGATTATGCCGGGCTCGGAACAACCTGCACGAATATTGATGAAAAGTTCAGCGAAGATTATGTCAATGAAGCTTTCAAAAAGGGGAATATGAGATATATTTCACCTGATGGATACGTTCATACCCTTATTCAAGGTGCTTGCTTTGAATATAAATTGGGAATTAATATTGAAAATGATTATAAATATAAGACACAATATTTATTATGTTTTAGAAAATGGATAAAAAAATCAGGTGAACCAAAAGAACATATTTATTATGCAAATGAT
>JAFWRV010000489.1 GCA_017519685.1 Clostridia bacterium | reverse complement strand
CTGTAACGACCACCAAAAAGGGCAGTTTTTTAACTGTCCTTATCTTTTTCTAAAATTGCTGAAACGCTTGTATATCAAGGGATTTCGGCATTTCTTATTTTTGTGATAGTTAACTTAAATCATCTTAAGTCAATGCTAATTACTGTACTTTAACTGTACTTTCTTAATTTTGCAATCCGTTGATATATAAGGGATTATGACCGCTCTGTATTTTTAATTATTTTGCTAATTACAGTACAAAAAATTAAACTTCCCTTACCTGAAGTTTCCTTAATTAGCATTTCTATCGTTTCATATCGTTTCAGAAAGCATAAAAATAAACCCGGAGTATTGGGAGAAATTCCCACGCTCCGGGGTATTGTTTTACTTCCGTAGTTATTTATATTGATAAACTCTCACATAATCAACAACGAAATCGGTGGGCCGGGCATCGGAGGATAACGCGTCTCCCGCCCAGCTTGAACCTGCTTTACCGTTTTTTCCTCCGACCTCTGTTGTCAGCAGAAGGTATTCGGGTACGCGGGATGTCCCGTCGAAATCCGTGCGTCCGGTTTCAACGCCGTTGATATAAAATATGTATTCCTTTTCATTCCACTCCACGCCGTAGGTGTTGAATTCTTCATACGGGTCATTTGATTCGATGAACGGAGTGGCAACGCATTTTGACTGCTCCTCTGTGCCGTAGCCGTCTATGTGGATATTTGTGCTTACCACATTGACATTGTGGCTGAGTTTATAGTGATAATCCGGAGATTCAAAGATGTCAATCTCAGCGCCGTCTGTTCCGCCGTTTCCGATTGTATGGCTGAAATCCTGAGGCAGCATCCAGAAGGCGGACCACATGCCGACGCCTTTGGGAAGAATGCATCGCACTTCAAAATAACCGTATGTCTGCTCAAAAAGACCGGATGTGCAAAGTCCGCAGCTGTACCAGCCCGCTTTGCCGCCCTTGTAGCCGTCGGAATAATATTTGGCTGTGATATTCAGATTTCCGTCTTTTACCGATGCGAAATCGGTGTTCCACCAGCCGCCCTGACGGACGACGGATTTTTCCGAATTGCATCTGAAACCGGTCCATTTTGATGCGTCAAGAGTGTCGCCGTCAAATTCATCGGACCACACAAGCGAAAAGTCATCGAAGCTTATTATTGCAGGATTTTCCGGCGGCGGAATAATAACGGGCTCGGCAGGTTTCACGGGAGAGGGTGTGAAGATTCCGGCAATAAAGAGCCAGACGGATTGAAAAAAAGCAACAATTGTTCTGATAATATCGTTGAATGACATAATACTCACCTTAAATTTATGCTTTACCTCCGGCGGTACGCTCCGAAAATAACATAACAGGATTCTATTTGCATTTATATTGTATCATAATATGATTATCTGTTCAATACTGTTTGATTTCCTGAGATTTTTGTTTCGTAAAAAAACAATCCGGAGAAACGGGCAGAGGCCGCACTCCGGATTGTTATTCTTTTACTGATAATTCAGAATTATATCAACATCGCCGTTTGAAAGCAGGTCCGTCATTTCGCTGCGGCTCAGATTTATGTGCCCCAGCCGCGTATAAGACCAGGAATTTGAGCCGTAAAAAATTACAATCTGATTTCCCTGATAGAGGACAATATCGCCGTAGGAGGTTGAGGTCTGTTTATCGTTTCTCGGAATTGACGAGCCGAGAGACCCGACCTGCTCAAAGCCGCCGTACATTGACATATTCACGGTCAGTCCGCCTGAGGACAGTCCGGAGAGCGCGGCGACGGAATCGTTGTTTTCCCACGTAACAGGCACTTCTCTGCCGCTTATTTTAAGAGTCAATGTTTTGTTCACGGGCGTCTCCTCCGTTTTGCTTTCTTCTCCTGCGGGAGCCGGCGGTTGAGTCTCCGCGCCTGAATGTGTTTCTCCCGGATTGCTTTCGCCGGCCGGCGCGCTGACCGATGTTTCCGGCTGTGTTGAGGTTTCACCGCCGCCGCTTTCGGGAAGCTTTCCGCAGGAAACAAACATATACAGCGCGGTGAATACAGCCATTATAAATGATATGATTTTAGCCATTATTTGAGATTCCTTCCGAATTCATAAGCTTCTTTAAGCGCTTTTTCATTGCCCGACGCCTCGCCCCCGGCAGTGACGCCGCCGCAGAAAAGGGCGCCCGCAAGAGTTGCTTTTTCAAAGCAGTCAATCCAGCCCTGCAAT
>JAFWRV010000488.1 GCA_017519685.1 Clostridia bacterium | reverse complement strand
TTTTATAATATATTATTGATTCGTATTTCCTATCCAACTTATCTCGGGTTTGAAATTTTTCCCTACCGACCTCCGACAATAATTCTTACTATATACAAAAACTGCATCCTGCCGTTTTGGCGGAATGCAGTCGTTTTAATTATACACTTGTTATATAAAAACTTTGAATTTAAATAATTACGGCAGCCTGTAACCTGCGGCGGTATAGATTTTATACCAATCCTCTCTTGACATTTCTATGTCTGCCGCCTTTGCGATTTCCTTTAATCTGCCGGCGTCGGTGGTTCCCGTAACGGGCTGCATTTTTTCGGGAAGGCGGAGCAGCCAGGCAATCGCGGCGCCCGTGGCGGTGATGCCGTATTTTTCTCCGGTTTCAGTTAATGTTTTAGTGAGTTCCTCATATTTTTCATCCTTGAGAAACGCGCCTGCGATAAAGCCCCTCTGAAGCGGTGACCACGGCTGAATGAGTATTCCGTTCAGGCGGCAGTAATCGCGCAGTCCTCCGTCGCGGACAATTCCTTCGTCATTAGTCATATTCACATTCGCTCCGCTGCTTATCATCCAGGCGTGGGGAACGCTGAGCTGAACCTGGTTTATTATTATCCTCTGACTGAGTGTTCTCTGAAGCAATTCAATCTGAGCGGGATTATGGTTTGACACGCCGAATTTTCCGACTTTGCCTTCTTTCTCAAGCTGATTGAACGCTTCCGCAACCTGCTCGGGCTCCATAAGAAGGTCGGGTCTGTGGAGCAGAAGAACATCAATATGATCGATTCCGAGACGCTTCAGCGATCCGTCAACCGCAGAAATGATATGTTCCTTTGAAAAGTCATACATTCCGTCGCGGATTCCGCATTTGGTCTGGATTATCATTTTGTCACGCAGGGAAGGATTTCTTTTAAGCACGCCGCCGAAAACTTCTTCGCATTTTCCGCCGCCGTAAATGTCCGCGTGGTCGAAATAATTGATGCCGCATTCAAGAGCGTTATTGATATGTTCATCCGCCTGCGTGTCTGTCATTCCGGATATTCTCATACATCCGAGAGCAATGCGGGAAACATCTTTTCTGTCAATGAATCTCTCGATATATTTCATTGTTTCAACCCCTTTTTTCTTTCCGCAAATTTTATTTCAACAGCCCGGTAACTTCTACGACCTCGCCGTTCTTTACATATACGCGCGGTACTCTTTTCTGAATACGGCAGGGCAATTCGTAATTGAACGAATACGCGGCGTTTGATACCTCCTCCATGGAAAGAGAAGCATCGCCGTCGGAGCCGACAAGAATAACCTCATCGCCGATTTTGCACTCAATCCCGCTGACATCGACCATAAACTGATCCATACATACCCGTCCGAGAATGTCAGCGTATTTTCCGTTGATTATTACACGCCCTTTATTTGAAAGGCAGCGCGGATAACCGTCGGCATAGCCAACGGGGATAGTGGCAACCGCGGTCGGCTTAACTGTTTTGAAGGTTCCTCCGTAGGAAATCTCTCTGCCCGGCTCAAGGACCTTGATATGGGAAATGTGAGTCACCCACTTCATAAGAGGTCTCACGGAAAGCAGATTTTTATCAACTTCCTCCGACGGATAAAGACCGTATGTAATGATTCCCATACGGCACATATCGAAATACTCGTCGAAATTCATAATACCTGCTGAATTGTTGAGGTGCTTTACCGGAATTGATATTCCTCTTTCCTCAAGCATTTTAACGAACAGCTTGTAGCGTTCCCTCTGCGCTTTTGCCTTATCGAGAACCGCCTCATCCGCGGTCGCGAAATGCGAAAAAAGACCCTCCGCCTTTATGTTGGGGAGTTTAACAATCTGCGCGCAGATATCGGCGCTCTGTTCATTGACCTGAAAACCGATCCGGCTCATTCCGGTGTCCGCAACAAAATGAAAATACGCCGTTTTTCCCTGTCTGACCGCTTCGGCGGAAAGCGCTTCGGCGTCTTCAAGCGAGAAAATCGGGATTCTTATATCATATTTTACCGCCTGCTCAAAATCCCAGCTGAAAACCTTACCGAGAATAAGAACAGGTGCCTTTATTCCGGCGAGCTTAAGCTCAACCGCTTCCTCAATACAGGCGACGCCGAAAAAGTCGGCTCTGTCATCGAGAAATTTTCCCAGCGGAACGGCGCCGTGTCCGTAAGCGTCGGCTTTTATGACACAGAGTATTTTAACTCCGGCGGGGACTTTGTTTCTGACGGAATTGAAATTATATTCAAGCGCATCAAGGTCGATGCGGGCATAAGTTCTGTAATTCATTATTTTATCGCCTCTGAAAGCTTAACGATTTTTATGTCATTCTCCGCGAACGCGCGGTTGAGTACCCTTACGAAATCGAGCGCCTTCGCGCTGTCACCGTGAACGCATACCGAATGCGCCTCAATGGAAACGTCCTCTCCGGTATATGCTCTGACTTTGCCCTCTTTAATCATACGGATGACTCTTTCCACCGCTTCGTTTTCATCGGTTATCATTGAGCCTTCGAGTTTTCTCGGGCGCAGAGTACCGTCCGCCTCATAAGCTCTGTCGGCAAAAACCTCGCTCGCGTATCTGATACCGACTTTTTTCGCGGCGTTTATCATTTCCGAACCTGAAAGCGCGAGAAGAATCAGGTTTTCATCGTAATCATTTACCGCCTGCGCTATCGCGAGAGCAAGGTCGGGGTTCTTTGCCGCCTTGTTATACATTGCTCCGTGCGGCTTGACGTGCTCAAGTTTGACACCCTTTGCCTTTGCCAGAGCGCCGATTGCGCCTATCTGGTAGAGAGTGAAATCATAAACCTCATCCGGAGTGACATCCATATCTGTCCTTCCGAAATTCTCCTTATCGGGATAACCCGGATGAGCGCCGAGTCCGGCGGACGATGCCTTGCAGAGTTCAATTGTTTTATCCATCATAACGCTGTCACCCGCGTGAAATCCGCAGGCAACGTTAGCGCTCGAAATAATAGGAATGATTTCGGCGTCAAACAGCGCGCCTTCACCAAGATCGGAGTTCAGATCTGCTTTATACATAAAATCACCTTGAATCAGTATTTAAGACTTACATTTTTGACATCTGTTATGAACATGTGACCGGGAGCGTGAGTAATCGCTATCGGCGGCTTTGTCTGCATGACTGCGTTCTGCGGAGTTACTCCGCAGGCCCAGAACACCGGCGTTTCACCGGGATTTATCGTCACGCTGTCACCGTAATCGGGTTTTGTAACATCGGAAATACCGATGGCTTCGGGATTTCCGATCTGAATCGGAGCGCCGTGGACTCTCGGCATCGCCGCGGTGACATTGACCGCTTTCACAACAAGCTCATCGGGAATGGGGCGCATCGACACGACCATATTACCGTGAAATTTTCCCGCGGAATCAAGCACGATATTTGTGTTGAACATCGGCACGTTTCTGCCTTCCTCAATGTGGCGCACCGGAATTTCCGCTTCAAGCATTTCGCTTTCAAAGCTGAAAGAACAACCGATAAGGAAATAGACAAAATCATCCTGCCAGTAATCGGTTATATCCGTAACCTCTTTTTCAAGAACGCCGTTTTTCCAGATTCTGTACTTCGGGAAATCCTTGCATATATCGCCCTGAGATGCCATCTTTTTGATTTCTTTCGAGCCGACATCGCCCACCTCGAGAACGGGACAGGGCTTCGGGTTTCTCATGCAGAAAAGCAGGAAATCGAAAGCGTAATCCTTCGGAAGAATGCAGAGATTCGCCTGCGCGTAACCGTTGCACATCCCCGAAGTCTGAAAATCAATTTTACCTTCGCGGATAAGTTTTTTAACCTCTTGCGGATGCATAAGGGAATAATCCATAATCATCTCTCCGATATATTTTCAAAATACTGTTTTTCTTCAATTGCAAGTTTTTCCGCTTCTTCAACCGTAACCGCGGAAAACCTGATTTTATCCCCGGGCCTCGCCTGAGCCAGCAGCGGCAAATCAACCGATATTACCGTCGCTATCTTTGCGTATCCCCCGGTGGTCTGATGGTCTGCCGCAAGGATAATCGGCATTCCCGAATTCGGTATCTGCACCGAGCCGAAAACTATGCCGTCGGAAATAATGTCTGTTCCGTTTTTACCCTTGACCGGCTTTCCGTCAAGACGGATTCCCATCCTGTCAATCGCGGGTGTTACGGTATAGGTTTCGGAGAAAAATATCTCTTTATCCTCCTGCGTGAACATTTCATCCTGCGGACCGGGCACAGCGCGAAGCACGGTGAATTCGCCCTTCGGCTTGTCTTCCTTAACCGTTTTTCCGGCTTTCGCGTTTTCGGACGCTTCTCCCGTTTCGATTCTGTCGTATGTGCGGAGTTTTCTGCCTTCATAACCGCCGACGGCGATTTTCAGGTTGGTTGACGCGCTTCCCATAACGGAGGGAACTTTAAATCCGCCGCCGACCGCAAGATAACTTCTCATTCCGCTCTTCACGTTTTTCACTGTCAGGATATCATCAGTTTCCGCTTTATATGAAGTGTTCATTTCCAGCGGCTTGTCATTGAGGTACGCTTCGCAGACTCCGCCTGTGAGACAAAACAGCTCAGGGGTTAAAAATCTTGCCATAACGCCCTTGAGCATCATTTCGATTACCGGAGCGTTATAATCGTTTGCGAGAATCGCGTTTCCGAGTTTCATCGCGTGAGCATCCATTACCCCGCTTTGAGTGAAGCCGTTTTTCATCACGCCGAATCTACCGAGATCCTGAACGGTTGAAAGCGCTCCTCCGGTGATAATCTCAATCATTTCAGCACCTCCGTAATCACGGGGATGTATTTCCCGCTTTTTACAAGTGCTTCAATTTCATCAAATTCCTTTGACGAAACGGAATAAAACTTTATATAATCTCCCGCCCTGTAAAGAATCGGGTCTTCTTTTGAGGGATCAAAAACTTTTACCGGTGTTTTTCCGATTAACTGCCAGCCGCCGGGAGAAGCTATCGGGTAAATACCCGTCTGCTTTCCTCCGATGCCGACCGCACCCTCGAATATTTCAAGACGGGGGCTGTCAAGGCGCGGTGTTTCCAGTCTTTCA
>JAFWRV010000487.1 GCA_017519685.1 Clostridia bacterium | reverse complement strand
TATCACATTCCGTTTTCATTTGCCGGGTTATTGATTACACGGCTTACTATACCACATTACAGGATTACGTTCAACATAATATTTGACAAATTTTAACCGGGTGTTATAATTTAATCAAATCCGGAAAGGAGTAATAATATGCAGATACTTCCCGATCTTATGACACTTGAAAACGGCAGACCCGTTACCGATGCCGGCGCCTGGAAGGAACGCCGTGCGGAACTGCTCGGATTGTTTTCCGAGAAAATGTTCGGCTTTATGCCGAAAGCGCCTGAAAAAGTCATCGGAGAAACGGTTGAAAAATCAAAAACCGCGGCAGGTCACGCGCTGACGGAGCTTATAAATATCAGATTTGACACTCCGAAGGGGGAGTTTGCTTTTCCTCTTAAGTTTACTTATCCCGCAGGAGCGGAAAGTGTGCCGACCTTTGTGTTCATTAATTTCCGCCCCGAACTTTATGACTCATACTGTCCCCTTGAGGAGATAATTGACAGCGGTTTTGCCGTAGCTTCGGTTTTCTACAAAGACATAACCTCCGACGACGGAAATTTTGACAGTAAACTCGCTTCGCATTTTCCCCGTGAAAGCGGTACGGATACAGGTAAAATCGGACTCTGGGCGTATGCCTGTTCGAGAGTTGCCGATTATCTTCAGACGAGAAACGAGGCGGACAGTTCCAATCTCGCCGTAATCGGCCACTCGCGGCTCGGAAAGACGGCTCTTTGGTGCTCCGCGAACGACAGCAGATTCAGATTCGCGATTTCCAACTGCTCCGGCTGCTGCGGCGCGGCTTATGAGAGAGAAAAGCACGGTAACGCCGAAACTTATAAAAAAATTCAGGAAGTATTTCCTTACTGGTTCTGTAAGAATTTTGAAAATATTGCCCGCGGTAATGAGGAGGCGCCGTTTGACCAGCACATGCTCCTTGCGCTGACTGCTCCGCGGTATCTGCTGGTCGGCAGCGCGTCCCTCGATGAATGGGCGGATCCTTACAGCGAGCAGATGGCATGTATGGGAGCGTCACCGGCGTGGAAAGTATTCGGACTGAACGGATTTATCGGAAAGGAAACTCCCGCGGCTGTCGGAGAAGACTTTTCGAAGGGTGAAATTCATTATCACAACCGTGACGGAGAGCATTTTCTCAGCCGTAATAACTGGAATCAATATATGAAATTCATTAAATCAAAAACGGACAGCCGCGTTTAAACCGGAACAAGCATTCATAAAGCACAGAAAACTCCGCAGAATCAGAATTCTGCGGAGCTTTTGTATCCGTAAATATTTATCAGATGGTTTTGATATCCTCGTCGTTGAGTGTTTCAATACCCTTGGAGTGTAAAACATCCTCCGCGGCTTTGACATCGTCAACTCTGAACGCGGTGTATGCGCTGAGCGCCGATGTGCCCGTGAACGCGTACATATAATCAATATTAATCTCCGCGTCGCCGAGGACCTTGAGGACTTTGTAAAGCGCGCCTGCGGTATCGGGCATTTTAGCGGCGATAACGGGAGTGGCGTTGAGAATGTAATCGGGACTGAGAGCCTCCATTGCCTTTGCGGAATCGTCAACAATGAGTCTGAGGATGCCGAATTCCGCGGTTTCTGCTATGCTCATCGCGCGCATATTGATTCCGGCGTCGGAGATTCTTTTGATGGTATCGGCAAGTTTGCCTTGCGAGTTTGCCACAAATACGGAAACCTGATTGATTGCCATAGTCTTATCCTCCTTTAAACTCAATCGTGCAGATTGCGTCTGTCAATAACGCGGACTGCTTTGCCTTCGCTTCTTGTGATAGTCTTGGGAGCAACGAGATGAACCCTCGGACTTATGCCGAGCATTGTGCGCATGGCGTCAACAAGGTTCTTTTCTCTCTCCTGGATTTCGGTAACTTTATCGGAAAACTGTTCCTGGGAAAGCTCAACGCTGATATCAAATGTGTCTGACTTGTTCTTGCGGCCGACCTCAATGAGATAGTTCGGCGTGTAGCCTTCGTTGAGAAGAACGGTTTCAATCTGGCTCGGGAATACGTTTACGCCTCTGATGATAAGCATATCATCACTGCGTCCCTTGGGTTTGCTCATTCTGATATGAGTTCTTCCGCATGAGCATTTCTCGCGGGAGAGAACGCAGATGTCACGGGTCCTGTATCTGAGGAGCGGGAAAGCTTCTTTGTCAAGAGAAGTGAAAACAAGCTCGCCTGTTGAGCCTTCGGGGAGAACTTCGCCCGTGTCGGGATCGATAACCTCGGCGTAGAAATGGTCCTCATTTATGTGCATACCGCGCTGCTCTTCGCATTCAAACGAGACGCCCGGTCCGCTTGTTTCGGTAAGGCCGTAAATATCGTATGCCTTGATACCGAGACCTGCCTCGATATCTCTTCTCATTTCCTCGCTCCAGGCTTCGGCTCCGAAGATGCCCGCCTTGAGTTTGAGCTGATCGCGGAC
>JAFWRV010000486.1 GCA_017519685.1 Clostridia bacterium | reverse complement strand
TTTTGTACATACGGGTTGCTCTGTCGACATATCTCGGTGCCCACTTGAGATCGTGGCTTATCAGATTGATATTATCGTGCGGTGAACAGCCTGCGCCGTGGGTTTCAATGTCCGCTTCATCAATTACATAGAAACCGTAAATATCGCAGAGAACAAGGAATCTCGGATCGGGAGGATAGTGAGAAGTCCTAATGCCGTTAACATTGAGTGATTTCATCAGCTTAAGGTCTTTTTCATAATCGGCAAGACTCATTGCGTAACCTTTGGTATGATGAGTGTCGTGATGATTAACGCCTTTGATTTTAATGGATTTTCCGTTGAATGTGAATATGTCTTTCTTGATTTTAATTGTTTTGAATCCGATATAATTGCGGACTGTCATTATCTCTTTGCCGTCTTTTATTAGAGTGAAATAAGCGGTATAGAGCTTGGGAATCTCAGGATTCCATGACTGTACGTCAAGATTTTTAAAGGAAACTTTTTTAGCTGTCGCTTTTGCGCTTGAATCAGCGATTTCTTTTCTGCCGTCAAGAATACGGACATCAACGGAATAATCGGCTTTTTCACCGCAGATTTCAAAGAAGACATCCAGATTCCAGCCGTTAGTTTGTTCACTTGATTTATAATAGATATCATTAATATATGTGCCGGGCAGCTCATAGAGAAATACATCACGGAAAATGCCGTTTTCGCGGAACATATCCTGACACTCAATAAAAGTAGCGGTTGACCATTTATAGACTACGGCAAATATTTCGTTTACGCCTTTCTTTACATAACTGCTGATATCAAATTCTGCCGTGTTGTGAGAACCTTCGCTGTAACCGACAAATTTTCCGTTAATATAAAGGTCGATACAGGGATCTACACCGAGAAAAGACAAAATGAAGGTTTTGTTTTTATTTGTTATATCAAACTTCTTTCTGTAAATCGCCACGGGAAGCTCGGCGGGAACGTAGGGAGGGGCATCGTCAAACGGATAATTGCAGTTAATATATGCGGGCTGATCATAACCCGTTCTCTGCCAGGTGCACGGAACGGTTATTTCATCAAAATCTGTTTTATCGGTGTTGATTACATCCGGCAGGTCTTTGTTGCTGGCATAGTATTTGAAATCCCATTTTCCGGAAAGAACTCTGACAAGGTCCGAGTTGTACGCTTCTTTTACAAATTTGGTTTTGGAAAGGACTTCTTTTGACGAATAGGGAATCATGTATGCGCGACCGGGGAGCTTGTTGATTTCAAAAACCTTGAAATCATTGAAATTTGTCTTGTTTAAGGTGTATTTCATTAGCTGTTCTCCTTTAACAGTTTTATCATTATTTTAGCAGCTTTGTAAATGTCCCCGCATCCGAGAGTGATGATGCAGTCTCCCGGCCGGGCTTTGCCGACAACATATTGCGCAACTTCTTCGAATGTATTGAACCATACACTTCCGTCAATTTTTTCCGCAAGCTGTGAAGTGTGAATACCGTATGTGTTAACTTCTCTTGAGCCCATGATTTCCGTCATAACACAATGGTCGGGAATAGACAGAACTCTGACAAAATCATCAAAAAGCATTGCGGTTCTGGAGTAAGTAAAAGGCTGAAAAACGGCATAGACGCTGTTGAATCCCATATCCATTGCCGTTCTGAGCGTAACCTCGAGTTCAAGGGGATGATGGGCATAATCATCAATGATTGTGATGCCGTTAATTTCAGCGAGCTTTTCAAATCTTCTTCCCGCGCCGCTGAAATCGGCAATTCCTTTTGCGCATGAGTCAAAGTCAACACCGGAAAACAAAGAGCAGGCAATAACGGCAAGGGCGTTGTAAACATTGTGTTTGCCGGGAATACCGAGTGTTACTCTGCCGAGAGTCTTTCCTTTTTCAATAACGTCAAATGAAAAATACTCGTTTTCATTTGTTATGTTTGAAGCTTGGAAATCATTTCCTTCTTTCAGACCGAAAGAAATAACAGGCTTGCCGCTCTGTTCTGCGGCGCGGCGGGTAACCTCTATTGTGTTTTCGTCGTCACCGTTATAAATAATGACTTTGGTAGCGGATGAAGCAAACTTGACAAATGAGGATTTGAGGTTATCCATTGTCTTGAAATAATCAAGATGGTCCTCATCCACATTGAGTATAACTGCGACATCAGGTGTAAGGTCAAGAAAAGTATCAACAAATTCGCAGCTCTCACATAC
>JAFWRV010000485.1 GCA_017519685.1 Clostridia bacterium | reverse complement strand
TTCCGATTACTGAAAACTCGGCTGTAACATCGGGAAGCATGTCGTATTCGCATTTAAACCGATTTGTTTCAAGGTCGAAACATCCGAGCCCCGCGGCATTGGTAATATGCGTAACTGGTTTATCCAAAGAGCATAATTTTGCCGCTGCCCAGTCTCCGACGGTGCTGATGTACGCCGCGTTTCCGGGCTCAATTCCGTTAACGCGGTTATAAAGAAACGTACTTAATCCGTATCCCGGATAGCACCCGAGATATTCCGCAAAGCTTTTACCGTCTTTATATTCAAGAGCGCCTCTTGTATCCTGCCATGTGTAAAGCGAAGAAACCGCGTTGAGATTCTTGTCAGAGTATACAATTCCGTGCATCTGACAGGAAAAACCGACAGCGTCGGGAGTTACCCCGATTTCTTCAATGATGTCACGCACTGTTTTAAAAATCATTTCGGGATTCTGGATTTTTTCAAATTCCCGATCCGATTGAATAAACGAGTTATTCGGCTTCGAGACAGTTTTAATTACTTTAAATTCGGCGGCATCCAGCAGCAGGCCGCAGATTGCCGTTGTGCCTATATCAATTCCGAGCAGTTTCAAGTTATCACCTCAGCAGACCGCGGTCGATTTGGGATCGAGTCTTGTGATTATATCCTGTTGAATCGCGGGAGACAGGTCAAGAAAATTGACAAAAGTTCCGTGTATTCTCATTATGTAAATTCCGCTCGGAGCATATTTCGCGGGATTTGCGAGAACTTTTCTCAGTATTTCAGCGGTCGTAACATTTACATAGAGATAGTACGGCGAAACTCCTTCTTTGAGCGGATTGAAGAAAAGCGGCGCTATGATTTTATTCTTGAACTCAATGCCTTTTTCTTCGTATGTTTCCGCTTTGAAATATTTGGGATCTATACCGAGATGAGATGCGTATCCACCGTTGAATTTTTCAAACGGCAGTTTCATATTTGAAAGAATCCTGAAACCGAGACCGTTTTCCGCTGAACCGTAAAGAGGATCAACGCCGTAACCGAGCATATCTCTTGATTTTCTTCCGTCGGGTGTGGCTCCGACCCAGTAACCGTAGAGCAGGTGAGTGGAGGGAGTGGAAAAGTCCGCCCTGAAATGATTCCCGAGATAGTTCGGGGTTGATTTGACCATATCCGCGACCTTTGATGCGATTTCACCCGCTTCTCTGTCAACGCTCTCGATATTGTTTCCGAATTTATCGGCTGAGAGAAGAAATTCGCGGAGGTCCTCATACCCTTCAAAGTTTGCCTTTAACGCGTTTACGAGATTACCGGCATCCTGCGGCCTTTCGGCAAGCAGCTTATCAATCGCCGCGAAACTGTCCGCGATAACGGAAACGCCGTGAATAAGACAGCCGCTTCCGTTATAAACGGTGCCCTGTCTGCTGATATCACGTGTGTCAATTCCGTTGTCAAGGCCTCCCATCAGACAGCTCAGAAACGGAACGCGCTGAGTGGATAACGCTCTGCTTGCTCCGTCGGCAAATTTGCCCATATCCCTGATGACGGTTTCAAGGTTCTTATAGAATTCCTCCCTGACATTTTCGAGTTTACAGGGTTTCATATCGAGAAGCTTTTCACCCGTTACGGCAGAAACGCCGCCTGTTAATGTCATTTCAAGCACTTTCGGAAGATTCAGCCAGCTGTTTGTGGTGTTTCCGTTATCTTTTCCCATAATCAGCGGCTCCTGACATCCCGCGATTGAGATGTCCGGCAGGTCTTCTTCTTTTATTCCGCTGTTTCCGAGAACTTCAAAAAGCGAATCGTCATTGAAGAAAGAAGGTGTCAGCATTCCGGGCGTGAAAAGGAATCTTCCGAGTTCTTTATAGAATCCGTCCGGTGTGTTTTTATGAAGCTTGACAGACAGTATCGGCTGAGGCAGATTCATATCGTAATACGCATCAAGAAACGCGTAAGTGGTTTCATTCGTCAGATCGTTTCCGTTTACATCGCGTCCGCCGAGTATGATATTCTGCGAGATTGCCCAGCTTCTGTCCGCAACATTGAAGAATACGAGAAAATGCTTTAATAACGAAGCGGTTTCATCCCGTGAAAGACCGTTTCTGTACGGCTCAAATATCCTGTCGGCGTTTCCGACTGAGAACGCAAACGGATTCGGAGTCTGCTCAAGCGTCATTATCTGCCAGAGAATAATAAAAGACTGAATTGCTTCCTCAAGAGTCTGAGCTCCGTTTTCGGGAACTTTGCGCAGGTTTTCAGCCATCTTCAGATAAACTTTTTTATCTTTTCCCTCCGCTTTTTCCGCTTTTTCTTCGGCGAGATTCGCGTATCTTCCGGCAAGAATCAATGCGCATTCAAGAGCAATGGCAAACGCACGGTAACCCGAGCCCTGTTTGCCCTCGGTTTTTTTCAGCATTCCTTTGATTCCGTGTTTTAAAGCAAAGCGCAAATCGGGAATAAGATGACCGGTTACCTGCTCAAAGAAGAAGACAACCTCTTTTGTGTAATTCTCCGCTTCGTCATAAACCGCTTTCAGTTTTCTGACATATTCTGTTTTTTCGAATTCACGCCTTGTTGTTTCAATCCTTTCGGCAGTGAATTCTTCATTGGGTTCTATGTCTGAGAAAACAGCTGTCGGGTCGCAGTAACCGCTAAATTCCTCAACTTTGAATGACGGATTGATAAGCGCGTAACTTCTCGCGAACGCGTCATCCTGTGTTCCGGCGAAAATGCTGTCTGAATTGATTTTAAGAGGGATTGTTTTGACTATATCCCTCATAATCATTGCTTTTTTGATTTCTTCATTTTCACCGGCATACTTTTTTTCAAGTTTCATTTCCGCTTCTTTGGCAATGAACCAGCCGTCAAGACGCGTTTCGGATCTTTCCGATCTGAAAAATCTTTTTGCCTTCTCTGTGATTTCTTCCGGATTTAAAATATTAAGCATATTGCACCTCTCAGGTTGAAATAACCTTCAGTCCGTTTTTTGTGAATTCCGTTATAAAATGTTTCAGAGTTTCCGTCGGAACAAAGCCGTCGGTAATCTC
>JAFWRV010000484.1 GCA_017519685.1 Clostridia bacterium | reverse complement strand
GCTTAAATCCGCGGTTATATCCGTCAATCGCGGCATTCCCTTCGAGGATAACAGAAATTTCAAATCTGCCGTCTTCTTGTATTACAGCCTGACCGGGGGATGTTTCCCTTGCCGTTTCATAATTATTGCTGAGAAACAAATCCGGGCTGACACTTATCTTTTTACCCGCCAGTTCCGGATTTGTATATCCGCTGACTGTCACTTTCACTTTGACAGGTTTAATGTTTAGTGTTTCTGTTAGTGTTATGCCGTCATCCTCACGGGTATATGTCTTTGGTTCCGCCTTTCCGGATGAAACAATCACAGCAGATGAAGAATCTATAATAACGGAATACTCTGTATAACCGTTGTTTTCCGGATTTGTTCCCGCCGGTTCGGAAGTCTGAGTCGTTCTTTCCTTACCGTGGGGCAGATATTCAATATTGCCGTCGGAATAAAATCTGTATATTGTATTCTTGTTTACTTCCCATCCGTGTATGGAATACCCGGCCTCAAAGATCTCAACGGCTGTTTCGGTTTTTGAAACCGGGACTGAGCTTATGCTTTCCTGCGCGGATGTTCCGGAGCAGGAAACAAGAAATACAAGACACAAAGCAGCGGATAATACCGGGATGATTCGTTTCATTGTTACCGCTCCTTCCACTAACTGTTTTTAATGCCGATATTATTATTATATCATATCAAACAGAAAAAATAAACAGCTGATATAATATTGTATTGCCGGCGGAGTTTGCCGAAATAATTGTTGGTTTGTCAATGATGTGTTACAAAAAGCTAAACAATAAAAAACAGGTTTTTCCCTTAGAGAACGCAGTATGACAAATCCCTCGGCAACCTTATCGAAAAAATGGGGGTAAATGATACGACGGTAAGACAGCTGTCTAAAGACAAACCGGACTGATCATTACGGTCAGTTCGGTTTTTTGATGAACAGAAGCATATTGTTTTGCTTATTTATAATTTAAAGCTGACGAAATTGTCAGCCAAATTACCTATTGACTAGGTAGGCGGAACAGGTTATAATAAACCGATAATATGGTATTCAAGCGAGGAGCTCTTATGGAAGAATATGTTATCAGGGAAACCGATGATTTTTTCTCACTCTCAACTCTGTTCAATCAGAGTGGAATGGGCGTCAAAATTGAGGAGCGGATGCCGGAACGCATATTGAAAATGTGGCGTATGGACGACCCTGTTACCGGTGAACTCATGGCCGCTTCAACCCTTGAAATCAGAGACGGTGTCTATTCTCTCGGCGACATTGCCGTTCGGGGCGATCTGCACCGCAGAGGTTACGGCAGAGTAATGCAGAATCTGGTTTTCAACGAGGCGAAGAGCCTTGGAATCAAGGAACTGTGGGCGTGTGCAAAAGAGCCCGCTTATTATCTCAGATGCGGCTGGGAAAAGATGGTCTGGTATGAATCGCCGAACATCGCGGTCTATTGTTCATCCTGCGGCAAGAGGGGAATCACCTGCCATCCCGAGATTATGAGATATACGCTTTGAGAATACGGAGAAATAAAAATGAAATCAGAAAATGCGTTTATTGAATATGAGGCGGATGAACCGGGTTCATCGCCCGAAGTGCTCGAACTTAATATAATCAGCGGCGGCTGCCGCCTCTACGGTTATCTGCTGACTCCAGATAAGAGAATAAGAGGTCCTTATCCCGCCGTTATAATGTCTCACGGCTTTCCCGGTTATACCACGAATAATGATATCGAGCTCGCTCTGATGAGAACGGGCTGTGTTGTTATTCATATGAATCACCGCGGCGCCTGGGGGAGTGAGGGCAACTATCTTTTTACAAATCTCAAAGATGATCTTATTGCCATAGCGAAATGGGCGCATAATCCCGCAATTGCGGAACAATATGATATTGATACCGATAATATCTTTCTTGCCGGTCACAGCATGGGCGGTCAGACCGTTCTGAATGCCGCAAAGGAACTGCCTTTCATCAAAGGAGTCGCGGCGCTCGCCGCTTATGATATCGGCGCGGCATTCCGTTATTCAATGGAAAAAGACCTTTTCCTGATGATAGAGACCGAAGGCCAATGCCTTAAAATGAATTCGGCAGGAGATGTGTATGAAAACGCTTTGAATAACCGCTTTGAACTTGCAATACTCAACGACGCTGAAAAGCTCGCGGACCATAATGTTCTGCTCGTTGAGGCAAAATTCGACACGGTAGCTCCTCCCGATAAAATGCTCAGGCCTCTGTATGATAAGCTGAAATCGTTGAATTCTCCCGTCACCTATGAATCTGTCTCGAGCGGCCACAGCTTCGCAGGCCAGAGGATGGAGCTTACAAAGATTCTGAGTGTATGGATGGAAAAAACAATAGGATAGGATGATTATCGACCCGTCGTTGGGCGGGTGGTCGTAAAACAGTATTGGTTTTCGCGGAAAACTGAAACCGCAGAGCTTTGTCAGATTTGCTTACCATACACAAAGTATGCTTTCGCAAATCTTCCTTGCTCTGCGGCTTATTTTTCACGAGAAAACTGCT
>JAFWRV010000483.1 GCA_017519685.1 Clostridia bacterium | reverse complement strand
CGGCATTATAAGAGGTATCAGAGAAAAAACCGCTCAGAAAATTGTCCTCGCTTTCGGTGAGGATACTTTTGATGTTATAGAAAATGAAAGCTACCGATTAGCTGAGATTAAAGGTATATCACGCGAAAAAGCGATTGAAATATCCGAAGAATTCAAAAAGAGATTCGGCGAAAGAGAAGCGGTTATGAATCTTCAGAGATTCGGTCTCAATTATAATGAGTCAATGAAGATTTACAGAAAGCTCAAAGAAAAATCCGTTGAAATATGTGAGCGCAATCCTTATTTTTTTTGTACGCTCGGTGTCGGAATTGATTTTGAGAGAGCCGAGAAAATCGCGTCAAATCTTCCCGAAAAGCCCGAAAGCGAATACAGGATATCAGCCGCGATTATTTATGTTCTTAAGCATAATCTTAACAATAACGGTCATACTTGCGTTCCGCTTGAGGCTTTGATTTCAAAGTGCTCGGAGCTTCTCGGATGCTCCGACGAAGAAATAAGGAACGAAGTTAAAGAATCGGAAAACAGAAAAGGAATAGTCTGCGCTGTCGTTTACGGCAGAGAGTTTGTTTTTTTAAAAGAAATATATGACGCCGAGAAAAAAGCGGCAGATCTGATTTTATTTATCAACAGATTTGCAGGCAAATCTTTTCCCGATGTCAGCGAACAGATTAAAAAAGCCGAGATAATAGGCGGAGTTTGTTATAACAGCAAACAGCGTCTTGCGATTCAATCGGCGGTTGAAAAGGGTGTCCTGATTCTTACAGGCGGTCCCGGAACCGGTAAAACCACGACACTCAGGGGAATTCTGAGAGTTTTTGAAGATTTGGGACTTGAGGTTCAGCTTGCAGCCCCGACCGGAAGAGCCGCCAAGAGAATGAGCGAGCTGACCGGTAAAGACGCCGTAACAATTCACAGACTGCTTGAAGTCGAGTGGCTTGATGATGATAAACCGGTTTTTCAGCGTAATGCCAGGAACCCGCTGACGGCTCAGGCGGTAATAATTGACGAATTGTCCATGGTGGATATTAATTTGTTTTCGTGTTTGCTTGACGCCTTACCCATAGGATGCAGACTTATTATGGTCGGTGACAGCAATCAGCTTCCTCCTGTCGGGGCGGGTAACGTTTTGCATGATCTGATTGATTCCAAAGCAATTCCCGTTGTTGAGCTTGACGAGGTTTTCCGCCAGGCAATGGAAAGTATGATTATTACAAACGCTCATCTGATTGTTGAAGGGAAAATGCCTGAGCTTGACTGCAAGGATAAGGATTTTTTCTTTTTAAACCGTTCTTTGCCTTCAGATGCTTCACAGACAATTTGTGAACTGTGTTCAACCCGTCTTCCCAAAGCGTACTGTTATTCATCTCTTGATGATATTCAGGTTCTCTGCCCTTCAAGAAAGGGCGAAACCGGTACACTGAGTTTAAATAAGAGTTTGCAGGAACTTATTAATCCGGCTCAAAAAGGAAAAGATCAGATTGCTTTCGGTAACCGTGTTTTCCGTACCGGCGATAAACTGATGCAGGTTAAAAATAATTATTCAATTGAATGGAAGTCCGACGAAAAGGACGGGACAGGGATTTTCAACGGAGATATAGGAATTCTTGAAAAAATCGATATATATAATGAAATACTTTCAATTAGATTTGATGACAGAATTGCGAGCGTTCCTTTTGAATTTGCCAAAGACATAGAGCACGCTTACGCAGTTACCGTGCATAAAAGTCAGGGCAATGAATTCCCCGCGGTTATTATTCCCGTCACAGGAATAAATTCGTTTCTTGTTTACAGAAATCTTCTTTATACCGCCGTTACAAGAGCGCGTGAATTGATTATATTGGTGGGAAGCCGAGAAACGGTTGAGAAAATGGTAGCGAATAACAAAAAACAAAAGCGTTATTCCGCTCTTAAAAGCTTTATTATGTTGGGTGAAGAATAATGAAAAAGTTCTTTGATATCAGTCTGTTTTCATTCTTTCCCAGACATTGCGCTTATTGCGATAAACTGATTCCCGGTGATATGATGATGTGTGAGGAATGCGCGAAATCTCTGCCGAGAATCAAGGGCGAAATATGTCTTATGTGCGGCAGAGAAAAGAAAAAATGCACCTGCAAATCACATGCCAGATATTATAACGGTGTTGCCGCGCCGTTTTATTTCAGGGACAATGTCAGATACGGTGTTCACAGATTTAAATTCCGTAAATCACTGACAAACAGCAAAGCGTTTGCCGCTGAAATGTCTCAAACTGTCAAGACAAGATTTAAAGGAATAGAATTCGATTATATAACACAGGTTCCTTCTTCCTCAAAATCTTTAAAGAAACGCGGCTTTAATCAGTGCAGCTTACTCGCCGAAGACATATCCGAAAAAACGGGAATACCGTTTAAAGAAAATATTTTGAAAAAAATT
>JAFWRV010000050.1 GCA_017519685.1 Clostridia bacterium | reverse complement strand
TCAAATCAAGATCCTCTTTATAAACGGATTCGTCTTCGCATATTTCAAAAAGGATTTTGCCGATATCGGGTTTAATCATAATCAGTCAGCGCCTTTCTGTCTGTTTTTCCGTTTGGATTTACGGGCAGTTTATCGGTTATTATTACCGTTTTCGGAATCATATATGAAGGAATCTTTTCAGAAAGTTTCTCTTTGATTTCCTCGGCTGTTATGTTTCCTGTCACATACGCCTGAATGGTTTTAATCTCACCGCTGCTGCCGTATCTGACCGTGACCGCGCAGTCGTTTACCTCGCTTATGCCGCAGATATTATTTTCAATATCCGCAAGCTCAATTCTGTATCCCTTATATTTAATCTGACTGTCATTTCTTCCTTTGCAATACAGCTTGCCGTTTTCAATAAAACCCGAATCACCGGTATTATAGCAGTTTAAACCGTTTCTTTTTGTAAAACTGTCGCTGCTGATTCCGATATATCCGTTGCTGACACTTTTCCCGCACAGAATAATACTGCCGTTTTCAATTGTAATTCCGACAGCCGCTTTATCAATATCACCGCAGGGAAGAAATCCGCCGACCGCTGCGGTTTGCCGTGTTATTTCCGTTGCCGAAACAGCGGATGTGGCTTCGGTGGGACCGTAAGCGTTCAGTATTCTTAAATCAGGAAAGCAATCAAACAGTCTGTCGGCGGTTTTGGCGCTCAGCTGTTCTCCGCAGAAATAAACTGTTTTCAGCTTTTTATAATTTGTATTGTTGAATGTCTTATCAAGCAGGCAAAGTTTAGCGAAAGTAGGCGTGATTACCGCCGCGTCCGCGTCGCGCGGAATTCCGCCGGGCTTGTCATTCGCAAGACAGAGCGTGTGACCGTTGCACAGTGAATAATAAATTCCGGCAACGCTTAAATCGAAGCCGAAATTTGCCTGATTGAATACTTTTATATTTCTCTGTGAGGACAGGGGAGCAAGGCCGCTTATCCAGGAAATGAAATTAATAAGGTTTGAGTCTGAAACGGGAACACCTTTGGGATTTCCCGTGCTTCCCGATGTGAAAATAATATATATCGTATCATTTTCGGCCTGCCTGACAGGGCGGCTTTTACAGTCTTTCAGTTCTTCAGTATGAACGCAGTCAATACCTTCAATTTTAATGTCGGTATCTGTCAGCACTAAATCACATTGAACCGATTTTGCTATCTGTTCAAGTCTTGCGGCAGGCGTTGAAATATCAACGGGTATATATGTTCTCCCGGCAAAAATACACGCGATAATCAGAGTGAGAAATTCATATCCGCTTTTCATGTAAATAACTGCCGGGGAGTTGCCCTGCCTTCTCAGTAAACCGGCAAGATAATCCGAGCGGGCAATCAGTTCTTTATATCCGATTCCAGTATTTCCGTCGGAATAAGCGATGTTGTCTTTATATTTTTCGACCGATATTCTAATCAGCTTTTCGGTTTCAGTCATTTCGGATCTGGTCCTCCGGTATAAGAGAATGATCATACATAACCCTGGAATGGTTATCAAGTATCAGTTCTTTTCTGACCTCGTTTCCGCTTTCTCGGTCGATAACATATCTGTAAACCTGCGAAATTCTGTAATAGTCATCACCCTCTTTTCTGAAATGATGATCCTCTTCTTTCAGTCTGTACCTGAACGGAAATTTTTCTTCGCTGCGAAGCTCTCCGCACAGTTCTCCGTTTTCAATCCATACAAGTATCTGAACGTCAAAGGGAGCGGTGTTTTTGAATCTGTAATCGAGCCGGGTATAATATACGGAAGTGCCTGTCCCGAAAGGTACGCGCCTTCTTTCGTCGGGGAAAAGAGCATCCGAATGATGATGAAGCTCCGTTACCTCAAGC
>JAFWRV010000482.1 GCA_017519685.1 Clostridia bacterium | reverse complement strand
GTTTTCAATTGCCTTTCCCGCGAAGGTGTGGCCGTCGAATTTTTCTCCCCGGAGAGCTATGAACAGACAGCCGGGAGTGATTTTTCTGGTGTCGGTGCTGACGCAGTCAAATGTTCCCTCAAGCGCGGAAACCGAACCGACTGCCTTTGCCGCCTCACCGAAAGAAAGCGGTATCATCTTGTTAACCCCGTTTCAGCAGAGAGGCAACAACCTCTCTTTCGTCATAATGAATTTTCCCGCCCGCGAGAATCTGATATGTTTCGTGGCCTTTTCCCGCAAGCACTACCACGTCGTTTTCGCCCGCTGCCGAAAGCGCTTTTTCTATTGCCTTTGTGCGGTCGGGCTCAACGATAACCTTGGCGTTGGGATGCTTGCCGACGCCCTCAAGAATATCGTCAATGATTGACTGAGGGTCTTCCGTACGGGGATTATCCGACGTTATAACGGCAATATCGGAAAGCTCGGTTCCGATTTTACCCATAATCGGTCTCTTTGTTTTATCTCTGTCGCCGCCGCATCCGAAGACGGATATTACTTTTCCGGCGGTAACTTCCCTGAGAGAGGTAAGCACGTTTTCAAGGCCGTCCGGAGTGTGAGCGTAGTCGATAATTACGGTATAGGGAGTGTCTGTGGGAACGATTTCCATCCTGCCGGTTACTCCCTTGCACTGCGAAACGGCTTCAATGGTTTCATGGAAGTCCATTCCGAGCTCAACAAGGCAGATTATCGCGCCGGCTGAGTTATATACGCTGAATTCTCCGGGCACGCCGAAGGAAACCCTTCCTATATTGCTGTTGCTGACAAGCTCATATGTGACACCTGATGCCCTGAGCTTTACGTTTTTTGCGGAATAATCGCAGCGGTCCTGCTTTACCGAGTAGGTGACGTTGCGGCAGTTTGTGCCGCTCATCATATATTCGCTTGCCTCGTCGTCTATGTTGAATACGCCGAAGTCGGAATTTTCAAAAAGAATATGCTTTGACGCCTTGTAATTTTCAAATGTTCCGTGGTAGTCAAGATGGTCGCGGGTCAGGTTTGTGAATATCGCGGCATTGAAATGAAGCCCTGCTGTTCTCTTCTGGTCTATTGCCTGCGATGAACACTCCATAACGCAGTATTCACAGCCGTTATCAACCATTTCCCTGAACAGTCTGAACATTATGTCGGCGTCGGGAGTGGTCAGCTCGGAGGGCAGTTCTCTTCCTCCGGTCAGGTTTTTGACCGTGCCTATCATTCCGGCTCTGTGACCCATCTTTCCGAGCGCGTCGTGAATTATAAAAGCGCTTGTGGTTTTCCCGTTTGTGCCGGTAATTCCTATGAGCTTAAGCTTTCTTTCCGGATGGCCGTAAAACGCCGCGCAGAGTCTTGTGTAAGCGCTTCTTGTGTTATCTGTAAGCAGCTGACGGGGGAGACCGAGGTCCTCGCTGACGACGACGGCGGCGGCACCCTTTTCAATTGCTTCGGCCGCTTTGGTATGACCGTCAAAATGCTTTCCTTTTATGCATACGAATATACAGCCGGGACCTGCCTTGTCAGACTTGTCTGTGATGAAAGTCACATCGGTATCCTCAGCATAAAAAGGAATAT